>JANWZJ010000035.1 GCA_025054525.1 Bacteroidia bacterium
CCGTTTGATGCGGCAAGTAGGTGAGAAAGTGCGAGCGGGGGACATTATTGCGCTGGCAGGGGGATTAGGCGCGTATTCCAGTGGTCCGCATCTACACATAGAGACTTGGATGGGGGGGCAGGTAATAGACCCCCTCAAGCTGCTTGCGTATGAGTGAAAGGAGTCGCTACCCTCAAAGGCACTGGTGCCCTCCTCATCCCTTGTCTATCAGAGAGGGGAGCATTTCCGCTGGTGCCTTCAGTCCCATAAGCTCCAGTACCGTGGGCGCCACCTGAGGTAAAATCCCTTCGTTCAGCTTGTAATCCCCACCTATGAGAATGCACGGCACGAGCGCCAACGTATGCGCCGTATGAGGCGTACCATCGGGATTGCGCATGCAATCCGCATTTCCATGATCCGCAATCAGTAAAACTATATAGCCTTGCTTTCGGGCCAGTTCCACGATTTCGGCTGTGCAGGCATCCACTACTTCACAAGCTCGTACGGCAGCTTCCCATACGCCCGTGTGCCCTACCATGTCGGGATTAGCGAAATTCAGACAGATAAAATCATATTCTCGTTCTTGCATCCGAGCCAAAAGCGCGTCCTTGACTTCAAACGCGCTCATCTCTGGCTTAAGGTCATAGGTAGCTACTTTGGGGGAAGGTACAAGAATCCGGTCTTCCCCTTCAAAAGGCTCCTCTCTACCTCCATTCAGAAAATAGGTTACGTGGGGATATTTTTCAGTTTCGGCGATACGAAGCTGACGCAGGCCTGCTTGGGCTATGATCGCGCCCAGGGGCTTTTCTACGGCGATTTTCCCGAAAAGAAAGCGTACGCCTTTCTCAGTAAAAGCTGGATCATATTCCGTGAGGGTGAGCAAGAAAAGTGGAAGGGGCTGAAGATGGGCAGGCATGGGTACAGGAGGACGACCACTTTGGGTATCGGGGATTTCACCTGTGTAGAGCGCCTGAACAAGCTGGCGCGGACGGTCATTGCGAAAGTTGAAAAAGAAAACGGCATCCCCAGGCTGGATACGGATGGGTTCGCCTATCACAGCCGGTGTGAAGAACTCATCGCTTATGTCTCGGCTGTAGAGAGTTTGTACGGCTTCTTCTATGCGGGAGAAGCATTCGCCCTCTCCATGCACGAGGAGGCGATAAGCTTTTTCAGTGCGCTCCCAACGCCGATCGCGATCCATCGCATAATACCTGCCTATTAGCGAAGCAATACGCCCCTGAGGTAGCTCATTTAAAGCCGCCTGCGCTCTCTGCAAATGCGGTAGCGCACTCCGAAGTGGGGTATCCCGCCCATCCGTAAAAGCATGCAGATACACTGGAACGGTTATTTGTTGGCTCTTCAGTAGCTCTATTATCGCCAAAAGGTGTGTAATATCACTGTGTACGCCTCCATCCGATACTAAACCTATAAGATGCAGGGGGCGCTGGTGCTGCCTAAGGTAAGTTATCAGCTCCTGAAATGCGGGGAGCCGTTCTACTTCTCGGTGCTGGAAACTGCGGCGAATGCGTAAGAGGTCTTGCCATAGGACGAAACCTGCGCCAATATGCAGGTGGCCGACTTCAGAGTTACCGATTTGGCCTGGGGGTAGCCCCACGGCTTCCCCACTGGCTTCCAACCTCGTAAAAGGATGGACCTGGCGTATATGGTCGTAAAAGGGCGTGCAAGCTGCATCCACTGCACTCACCGCTGGATTTTCTGCGATGCCCCAGCCATCCCAAATAATAAGAAGCACCTTATGTTTCATGAGGATCGCGCAAGAAGTTTCTGTAGAATCTGCCGCAGCTCATAAATCTCATGATTACGCGCTTCCAGCATAAGCTGATAATCTTGAAGAACCTCCGATGGAATATATCCGCTCATCCATTTCGCTCGTAGTAACTCACAAGCCACATCAACTGGGAATAGCAACGATAGATAGCCCTTCTCATGCGGGAAAATAGCTAAGAAAACGAATAAATCACTCCCTTGCCCAGTGCGATTGTAGAGAAACCCGTACCAAGGTTTGCCTTGGAGTATCGTGCTCCATAGGTCTAAGAAGACATGATTAGGTGTGGAGGGGCTTCGGAAAACACGGGCGGGTTTGCCCAGAATAGCTTCCATAGGGTACTCCATAAGCCGCAGAAGCGCAGGAGAAACCGCCTGAACGAATCCCCTCTTATCCGTTAGAAACCACGGCAGACTCTCATGAGCGGGCATCGTACTCTCACCCCTGCCCTGCTCTAAGAGCTGCAATACCTCTTTGAGCCTTTGGGCTTGAACTTTCTGCCGGGTGATGTCAAAACCTACCACGATATACTTGTAAATGTTACCTGTTTCATCTTGGACGGGGGTAATGGTAAGTTGTAGCCAGAGAGTTTCGCCCTTAGCAGTTTGGCTGGGTAGCTCACCCTGCCATACGAAACCGCTCTGCAGACGATCCTGTAGGCGCTCTAACTGACGAGGCGTAGCTACTCCCTCATACAAAGAAAGGTGCCCTCGTCCTATCAGCGCTTCGCGAGAATAGCCCCACAAGTACGTAGCCTCATCATTCACGAAAGTTATTTCTCCCGACACCGAAGTCTCCAAGACTACTGCAGCATTATTGAGGGCATTGATTCGTCCGATAAGCTCCAACTGCGTCCTGAGCAGCTCACTCTGGATATGACCGAGCTCTTTGGCATACTCTTGACTTTCCTGGAGAAGGGAGCGAATGCGTTCTGCTTGACGCTTCTGCGCCGTAATATCAAAGGCTACCCCGATGTATTTATACAAGTTCCCATTTGCATCCCGAATGGGAGTGATAGTGAGAAGTTGCCAGAACAAATCACCAGAGCGGCTTTTATTGAGGACTTCGGCTTGCCATACTTGCCCTTTTTTGAGAGTATCCCACATTTCTTCCCAGAAACTCGGCGGATGATGCCCACTCTGCAAAAAGCGAAGGGTTTGACCTTGAACTTCCGCCCAGGTATAACCCCAGGTCTCTAAAGCAGCCGGATTCGCATAAAGTAGCCGTCCCTCTAAATCAGTCTCCATTAGATAGGCTGCATTCCCGACAGCGATGATTTGTCCGATGAGTTCGCTTTGGGCTTGGCGCAGCGCCTCCTCCTGTTGTATCTGCGCTGTCAAATCAAAGCTCACTGCAATATATTTGACCAGCTTCCCCCGTGTATCTAAAACGGGCGTGATAGTAGATTTAATCCAATATAGGCTACCGTCTTTCCGACGATTACAGAAAATACCGCTCCATACCTTTTTGTCGGTGAGTGTTTTGCGCAGTTCTTGATAGAAAGCCTCATCATGTTTGCCTGAGCGCAGGATGGCATGGGAGCCACCCAATAGCTCTTCTCGGGTATATCCTGATATAGCGCAGAAGGCATCGTTGACAAAGGTGATTCGTCCTTCGGGGTCGGTCTCAGCGACGATAGCAGCGTTATGGACAGCGTTAATTTGCCCGCGAAGCTCTACTTGGGTGCGACGCATTTCTTCGTGAGCGGCTTGAAGCTGCTGAGTGTAAAGACGCAACTCTTGCTGCTGCGTACGAGAAAGTTCTAACGCCGACCGTAGCTCCTCCTCTTGCCTTTTCTGCGCCGTAATGTCAAACCCTACACCGATATACTTGAGCACTTTACCTTCGGCACTCAGCACCGGGGTAATCGTCAGGAGAATCCAATAGTACTGCCCCGTTTTGCTGCGATTGCGCACTTCCCCCCGCCAAACTTTGCCTTGGGTGATGGTGGCCCACATCTCCTCAAAGACTTCATCACTTTGGTGCCCTGATTTGAGAATGCGATGATTTTGACCCAGTACTTCTTCCGTTTTGTAGCCGTAGATTTGCAGGAAGAGCTCATTTACGCGAATGATGCGGCCTTGAAGGTCTGTTTCAGAAACAATAGCGGAGTTGCCCACAGCGGCGATTTGTCCGCGCAGTTCGGTTTGGGTGCGCAGGAGCTCTTCGTTGAGGCTCTGGAGCTGCCGATTCGTTTCGCGCATCTGCTCCTCCTGCGCCAAAGTCTGCTCCAGCATACGACGCAGTTCTTCTTCTTGGGCTTTTTCTCGGGTGCTGTCAAAGCATATGCCGATGTACCCTGCGGTTTCCATGCCTTGGAGCGGCGCCAACGTAAGCCGCAACCACAATAAGCCCCCCGAACTGGCACGAATAGGCACTAACCCCTGCCATATTCGGCTCTGGGCTAATGCCTCCTGAAGGCTTATAGCCAAGTCATGGTCACCTACCCACTCATTGAAGAAGGTATGCTGAAGCCGAGAAAAAACATAGCCCGTAGCCGTCAGAAACGCATCGTTGGCGAAGAGAATGCGCCCCCCAGCATCTAACTCCACGACCAAGGCGGCACTGCGAATAGCACTGATTTGACTGGTGAGACGCGTCTGAGACTCTATGAGCTTATGTTGGGCTTCCTCCATAAGCTCAGTACTACGCAGAAGCTCCTTCTGTTTCTCTTCCAGAACCCTCCTCAGGTTTTGCTCTTCTTCTAAAAGCTGTGTGAGCTTCTCCCGAGAGATAAAGTTAGCTACAGCTGCGCCAATATGCTCGCTAGTTTTTTGGAGGAAGGGCTCCATAAGGGGCGGCACCGCCTCCAACGAAGCCAGTTCTACCACCCCGTAGCTCTCTTCCTGAAATATCAGCGGCAAAAGCAAGAGGGTATGCGGCGAGGCTTCTCCTAAGCCCGAACGCAACCGCAAATATGAGGGAGGCACCGGATGAATGCGCAAAATCTTCTTCTCCAGCGCTACTTGCCCCACAAAACCCTCCCCTAAGTGAAACTGTCGTCCTCTGCCCGATGATAGATCATAGGCATAAGAGCCCTCCAAAGTCAGCACATCTCCCCTACGCACAAAGAGAGCACCCATATGCACATTTAGCTCTCGGCATAATAGCGCTATCGTGCGCTCCGCAAGCTGAGCAATCGTCTGTGATTCTTTGAGGATTTCGCTGAACGAAGCCAGACTACGCATAAGAAGGGCTTGTTGGGATTGTAGGTCCCAGTGCTTCTGGAGGGACTGCTGCAGGGCTCTCCACTGATGCAGAAGGGGATGTCGCCCCTCCGGTAAAGCAAAACGCGTCTCTCCTCGTGCCAGAGACTCCACCATTACTTGGGAGGCTCGGAGCACTGGCTGCAGTTCCTGTAAATCCGAGCGTAAAGTAGAACCCTGGGGAGGAAGGATTTCCCAGTTGCCCTCTGCCCAGGAGTGCAGCACTTCCTGGATAGAGAGAAGGGCCTCTTGCCGCTCACGCAAGGCGCGCTGCTGCAACCAGAAACCGCTTGCCACCAGCATTCCCGAAACTAGCATAAGCCCCAAAAACCACAGCAGAATCCACCGATACCGTTTAGCCTCCCGCAAACGAATGGCATCTTGTAATGTGCTTTTCAGATAAGAGAGCTGGGTACCCAGTTGACGGCGATCGGCTTCAGTCTCTATGCCTTCAGCGAAGCGGCGCAAAAGCACTTCTATTCCTTTGCCTCCGGGCAGACGACTCACCGCCTCTATTTCTGCCTCTGAGAGAGGCTCGCCTTTCCAGAGGGCTTCTTCTACTTGGGTGAGTGCGTCCAGCGCTTGCAAGTCTCGCTGCAGTTCTAAGCGCCATCCCGCTTCTAATCCAAAGAGGTAAAGAGCACTACCCCCAATCCCAATCAGTAGCCCTATGCTGACTAATATCAAAGGCTGCCGCATCACAGCCGCAGTACTTTATCTGGTACTACAAATGCATCTGGAAAAATCTTCTTATGCCGCTCTATCCAGCTTTCTGCCTCCCTTCTGTCCAGAAAATCACCAATCCTCACCTTATATGCGGGTGCTTCGTAGAACATATATACCCCTTGGTCAGGAAAATTCTCCAGCAGAGAGAACCGCATAGAATCCGCCACACTCCGAGAAAGCGTAACTAACACTTGTATGCGATACCCCGGCAAGGTCGTAGCCGTGCGAAAGTTCTGGAGGACTTTATCATAGAGGTTGCGCAGGGCAGGACTGACTTCCCATATAACTTGAATAGGGACAAGCGAAAAAGTATCTATCGGCTTTTCAGCGGTAACTGGTGGGGAAAAAGAATACATAGGTCTAAGGGCTTCCCATCGCTCCTGTGCCGCAAGAACTTGCAGTAAGCTCATACATATAAACTTCTTCATAAGGCAGTGGAAGTCCCTATGCGCTGAGCACCTGCTTCTATCATTGCCCAGGCTTGTTCTGCTGTGCGAATACCGCCCGAAGCCTTGACTTGAACCTGCGGTGGCAGCACTGCACGCATAAGCCGTACTATTTCCACCTCAGCCCCCTTTGCCGCGAAGCCCGTAGAGGTCTTCACAAAATCTACTCCTTCTTCAGCACACCATCGGCATAAGATTTCTATCTGCTCGGAGGAAAGAATAGCCGTCTCTAAAATTACTTTCAGAATCGCTTGCCGTTGATGCGTAATTTTGGTGAGTTCTGCCAGTTCTGCTCGCACATACCGTTCGTCCCCTGAGAAAAACGCGGCTAAATTGATGACCATATCCAGCTCATGAGCGCCCATTTGAAGTGCTAAGAGTGCTTCCGCTTTCTTGACTTCGGTAAGGTGCATGCCATGGGGAAAGCCTATCACCGTAGCAATACGAACGGGCTTATCTTGAAGAAGGCTTTGAGCATCCCCCACGAAGTAAGGCGGCACACACACCGCATAATACCCTCTTTCCGCCGCAGTAGCACATAAACTCTGTATTTCTTCTTGGCTACAACCAGGACGCAGCAGAGTATAATCTATGTATTTAGCCAGCGAAGCCATGGCTAGGGAATCGCCTGCCACATTGCTTCTACGAGGGCGTTCAAGTCGTATTGAGGCTGCCAGCCCCACTCTCGGCGCGCATACGAGTCATCTATGCTCTCCGGCCAGCTTTCTGCCAGCTTCTGCCGAAAATCAGGCACATACTCACAACGAAAGTCTGACTTTTTGTGCCGGATAGCTGCTTCCAGTTCAGCGGGAGAGAAACTCATCCCATGCAGGTTGTAAGCCCCCCTGACCGTAATCACAGAAATAGGCGCCTCCATTAGTTGAATAATCGCCCGAACTGCATCCTCTATGTAGATCATAGGCAGCTTGGTATGCGGTAAAAGATAGCATTTATAGTAACCGTAGGCTTTAGCCGCATAAAACATATGCACGGAAAAATCCGTCGTACCTCCACTGGGCAAGTGTCCCGGTCCTACCACTCCCGGGAAACGCAGCCCCCGTACATCTAATCCATGCCGTATGAAGTAGTATTCTCCTAATCTTTCCCCCGCCAGTTTAGCGATGCCGTATAAGCCAATAGGATCCATGACGGGATACTGAGGAGTATTTTGACGGGGGGTATGCGGCCCGAAGGCAGCAATAGAACTTGCCCAGAAAACGCGTTGCACACCCACCTCTCGGCATACCTCCAAGAGGTGCCAGAAGGCGTTGAAGTTTATGTCCCAACCTCGGTGGGGCTCTTGTTCAGAGCGGGCCGATAGATAAGCAGCTAAGTGATAAACCTCCACAGGCTTCCACTCCCGAAGGAGTTTCTGTATTGCTTCTTTATCCAGCACATCTAAGCGAGCCGTAGGCACATCAAAAGTAAGCGGCTGAATATCCGTGGCAAGTACTTCTCGCCCCCGCTGTGCTAAGGCAGGCACTAATGATTGCCCAATCTGCCCACCTGAACCCGTAATCAAAACCCGCATTCTCAAAAACGAAAGCCCATCGTGATAACCACCCTACTTGTCCGTGCCCGAACTACTGCCACAGGCGCAGGAGCATACAGAGGGTTCACTACCCGATAAGGAAGGTATTTTTGGGCGCTTACTGCATACACATAAGCCAGGTCCATGAAAAACCTATCCGCCATATAACCCGCACCTCCCGCTATGAAGTGCCTGTTCATATCTAAAGTTACCAGCTCCCGATACCGAAGGGGATCAGGATAGTATTGACGACCTTCGGTATTCAGCACAGGAGCATAGTAAGCATAGCCAGCTCGCACCGTAAATCCCGCCGGCAAAAGCCACTCCGTCCCAGCACGCAAATTAAGAGCAGAGGAAAATAGCTTCTGTATGTCTTCATTCAACGCATCATAGCTATAATCGGAGGCACTGAAAGAAGTCGTCCGATAATCTAAAAAGTCCGCCTCTGCACTAATACTTCCTTTCCCCGGCAGAATAAAGCTCAATCCACCGCTCATACGATAAGGATAACTGAAGCGATAGTTGTACTGAAAGGGCTCTTGATAGGAGGTGGTATTTTTGCGCGCATCGTCTAAGATGAATTCCATCTCGGCATTGTATTCATCCGTGATGGCGAAGCGCGAACCCGTAGTGAAGCTCATGCCCACCCTTAGATATTCTATCGGTTCTATGAGTACTCCCAGCGCTAATCCTAAACCTGACCCCCGAGAAGTATATTTCTCCCGAAAGGTAACTTCCTCGGCTGGCACGGTATTATTTTGTCCGTCATAGCGGTTTTCGGAGTCTATCTCACGCAAACGGTAGAGCTTAGAGTAATTCAGCCCGCGTATTAGGACCGACGCACCCAAGAAAAGCCAGTTTTTGTAGGATAAACCAGCAGCTATGCTCCAAGTATTGATTCGGCCTGCTTCTTGCGTAGTGATTTCTTGGAGAATGCCTCCTCGGTAAAAGACACCCCGATAGCGGTAGGGGTTAGAACTGATAGGGTCTATGACTCCATGGGTATCGCGAGGCGATACGACTATAGCATTTGCGTAGGCGAGCAGGGGCGTAAAAGTAAGTTGAGCAGGCGAAAGGTTTTCGGCTTGTTCAGCGACTGCCTGCGTGAAAGAGTTGCGAGCGTTGAAGCCTTTGGCTGTGCTAATCTGGGTGAAAGATGCCTCTTGATTATAGCCGAAGCCGAAGTTCCAGTGAGTGATAGACTTGCCACCTCTACCATGTAAGACGAGCGCAAATTGATTGATGTCTAAGCGCGTTTGGCTGGCGGGAGTGCTTGTGATATAGGAGGTGGTGGTAGCGGGAATAGAGAGGGAAGGGCTGAGCCATAAGCCTCCTCGCATGAAAAGTCCAAGCCCTGCTGGATTCTGGGTGAGATTAGCGGGTTCGCCTCCCAAGCTGGAGAAGGCCCCCCCCATCGCCCAGGCTCGCGCAGTGCCCATAGGCTGGGCTTGAGTCCAGCGCTCTGCATCTAATATTGTTTGTCCCCAGACCCATACGCCCCACAAGAAGTAGCCCCATTTGCCCATCCGCTCAAAGGTAGGAGTTTCGTACCTTAGAGCAAATGACTAAGCGGGCTGCCCTCCTGACCCTACTCTTAGCCCTTCTCCTGGGTTGGCAAGACCCCCTGTATCGCCTGGGCAGAAACATAGAAATCTACAGCCGCGTCCTCCAAGAACTCGCCCAGAACTACGTAGATGCCCCTGACTTAGATCGCCTCACTACCCGAGCCGTAGAGTCCATGCTGACCGGATTAGACCCCTATACTAACTTCTATAGCGCAGCAGAGGTTACCCAAGCCCAACTGGAACAAAGCGGACAATATGCAGGTGTAGGTATCGTCCTTCAAAAGGTAGAGAAGAAGGTACTCTGCCGTCGTGTGTTAGAGAGTAGTCCAGCCGCTCGTGCAGGCGTTCAACCTGGAGACTTACTTTTGGAAATAGAGCGCAAACCTACTCAGGAGCTTTCGCTGGAACAAATTCAGCAGCTTCTACGGGGCATGCCCCGCACCACCGTACGCATAAAGGTATTCCATCCCACTACCCAAAAAGAAGAAGAACTCACCCTCACTCGGGCTGAGTTAGAAAGCGAGAGTGTGCCGTATGCTACCCTCTTGCCAGGAGGCATCGGCTATATTGCACTGGTGCAGTTTAGCAGAGATTGTGCTCAGGCGCTACGCCAGAAGCTCATTCAGCTCAAGACCACCGCCCCACTCAAAGGACTCATCCTGGACTTGCGAGGGAACCCAGGCGGACTCCTCAACGAGTCATTAGAAATCCTCAACTTTTTCTTGCCCAAAGGCGAACTGCTCTTAGAAACGCGCGGGCGCATGCCCGAAGCCACCCAAAAATACCATGCCCAGTCCCATCCTTTGGAGCCTACTTTGCCCTTAGCTGTCCTCATAGATGAAGAAAGCGCCAGCGCTTCCGAAATCGTAGCAGGCACCCTCCAAGACTTAGACCGAGCGGTAATTCTCGGAAAGAAATCTTTTGGGAAAGGGCTCGTTCAAGTTATGCGTCCCCTCGTGGAAAATACCCAGCTCAAAATCACCGTCTCCCGCTATTATACCCCTTCGGGAAGGTGCATTCAAATAGGCCCAAGCACTAACAAAGGCAAAATATACCGCACTCGCAGTGGCAGACCCGTACGAGAAGGTGGTGGCATTCTCCCTGACATTGAAGCTCCCTCCTCTCTCCCCGAAGCCCAGAAGGACAAAATAGAATCCTACTTCTTCTATTTCTTGGCACAGCACCGAGACAAAATCCCTCGCGACTCAGCAGCGCTTCTGAAGGAGCTACCACCTGCCTCCATGGTGGAACCCTTGCTGGACTCCCTGCGCCCCTATCCGTTTACCTATGCCCGAGAGAGTGATGCCCCCATACAACAGCTCCATACCCAGCTTAGTGAGAATCCCGAACTCCAACAAAAACTGGAGAGATTCCAGCAAGAGCTGGCCTCCTACCGCCTCCAGCAACTGCGCAAGAATATGCCAGATTTGCAGTTATTAGTGGGGCAACTTCGGGCTTATCATGGCTTGGGCCTCAAAGGCGAATATGACTTCATCACTCAGCGCGACCCCTTAGTCCAACAAGCCCGAGAGATTCTCACAGACCTGAGCCGCTACGAACGAATCCTGCGCCCTTAGAGTCGGTAACCTCTCTCCCACAATCGCCGCACCGCTTCATAAAGAATAATCCCTCCCGCCACTGCCACATTCAAGCTGTGCTTCGTGCCGTACTGGGGAATCTCCAGCGCTCTATCACACACCGCCAATAGCTCTTCCTGTACCCCCGTAAGCTCATTTCCCAAGATAAAGAGCCAAGGCGGCTCCCCCCACTCGCCCGCCCATGTTAGCTGACTTTCATCTGTGTGCTCCACCGCGATAACCTGCCACCCCTCTTTTTTGAGGCGCTGAAGCAAAGGCAGAGGGCGTTCTACCTTTTCCCAATCCACACTCTCTTCTGCCCCTAAGGCGCTGCGATGAATCTCTGGATGAGGAGGCGCCGGCGTAAATCCCCCCAAATACACCCGTTCCACCCGAAAGGCATCCGCAGAACGCAAAAGACTGCCTACATTATAGCGACTGCGCACATTATCTAAGAGCAAACGCATGGGATACCGAGGAGCTTTACGATACTCTTCCAGGGTAAGGCGCCCCAGTTCTTCTATTTGGAGTTTGCGCATGCTGCTTTGCGAAGGCAGATTCGCTGATTAGTGCAAGGAGGATCACAATATCGCAGAAAAAGCCAGGGAATGCCCCCGGACAGTCCCAGCTTGTGCCGTAGGTCTACCGGGCCGCAATCCACATAGATACACGAGCACCTTCTCACCAGCACAGGCCAGTAGGACTCAATATCGCCCAGACATAAATCCGTGCGTTTTCCTCGGATAGGGTAGCCCATGTCCGCCCCGACGATACAAGTATGCGGCGGAAGGGTATCATATGCTTGCCGCAGCTCCTCCCAGTAAGTATAGGGTAGATGTTTTTTCTCGTAGGCCCAGGTATAATGTCGGTAAGTATTGCGCACCTGCCAGCCTACAAAAATCACCCCTACTGCCAGTAGGGCTTTTGGGGGAAGGGTGCGTTGGAAGTGCCGAGCCGCTATCCACAGCAGCGGCAAACTCATCAGCGCATAATGGCGATTATCTACAATCCCCACCCTTCCTTGTATCATGCTTACGATATAGACCAAGAGTTGAGAGACGCTCAGAAGGACTAAGAAAGTATGCTGTCTTTTTTCTTCGGTCGTGAAGGAGGGCTTTCCTCGGAGCCACCTGAGCGTTAGCACAGCCAATGCTACCAGCAGAAAAAATCGCAAGAAGGTAATGTCCGTAAGCACTCTCCAAAAAAGGTCAGGAGGCATGGGCATATTACGCAGGGTGAGTCCGGTGAGGCCTTGGGGGTGATTAGCGGCATTCCAGGCCCAGTAGGCTACTGCCACGCCTGCCTGCGCCCCAGCCAAGCCTATCCAAAGCAGCGCTTCTTTCCACTGGCCTCGGAAGGCTTGGAGAAGCCCCCATAAGCCTACCGCCAGCCCCATCGCCACACCTGCATATCGCATAAGAAACAAAGCCATGAGACTTATCCCCGCAAGCAGGGCGCCTAAGGTTTTTTTACCTCTCTCATAGAGGGCTATGGCACCTACCAGCAGTACCAGGAGGGGTATAAAGAGATTCTCCGAGAGCGCCATCGTTACGCTCCAGGTGAGGTTAGGTGGCCAGACGAAAAAGAAAAGCAGTTCCGCCTCGGAGGAGAAGAAAACCCAAAGCAGCCCGTAATAGGCGACATATAAGCCTATGTTGAGCCAACGGCTGGCATAAAAGGGCTCTTCTTCGGTGAGGTGGCTGACTGCGGCGATAGCGGCGGGATACCCCGCAGCCCATTCATGTACCCAGCCATGGCTTGCCGGTTCAAAGTAAGCAGGGGTTTGGAGCCAGCGCCCCAATACCAAGCTATGAGCCATCGTAAGGTAAGCCACACAGTCCGCTTGCGCTCGTCGTATGCCGTACGGCTCTAATAGCGCTAAGGTATCCCAGGCCACTATGGCTATTTGAAGGGCTACCAGAGCCCGCCAAATCACCCGCATCTACATAGAAATAGAGCCTTTGCGAAATTCGCTTTCGCTGATATGCACATTCACTAAGGCAGGTTTGCCGGAGGCTTGGGCGGCTTGGAGGGCTGCTGGCAGGTCGGCTGTATCTTCCACGAAAGTCCCCCATCCTCCCAGGGCTTCTACCATGAGGTCATAGCGCGTGAGCCGTAAATCCGTAGCAATAGCCCTTCCGTAGAAGGGGATTTGGGCGCGTTTGATTTGCATCCAGGCGGCATCATTCCCTACTACCCCTACAAAAGGCAAGCCGAAGCGCACCGCCGTATCGTATTCCATGCCGTTGAGCCCAAATGCTCCGTCGCCGAAAATGACCCACACATCACTCTCAGGGAAAAGCAGTTTAGCCGCAATTGCATACGGTGCCCCTGCCCCCAACGTCCCAAGAGGACCAGCATCTAACCACTTTCCTGGCCCCCGAGGCTTCACAGTATAAGCCGCTGTTCCTACGATATCGCCTCCATCCCCAATCACAATGCTGCGAGGGGTAAGCATTTCATTAACAGCTAAACACATCCGCAGTGGATTGACAGGACGGGTTGAACTCGCTGCTTCTTCTTGAATTCGTCTTTCCTTTTGCTCCTCTTCTTTGCGCAGCTCGGCGAGCCAACTGTCCCACTGGCCAGAAGAGCCATCCCAACGAGCCGCTATCTGCGCCAAAAAGTCTCCCGGGTCCCCCCATACACTCACTTGCCCGAGCCGATTGCGCTTCAGCTCTTCGGCATCGCGATCTATGCGGATAAGCTGAGCACTTTCCCCGATAGAACCGCCATAGTTGAGTCGGAAATCCAAAGGTACGCCTGCTAAAATCACTACATCGGCTTGGGTCAGGGCGGTTTTGCGCACATGAAGGAAAAACAGCGGATGCTTATCGCCCAAAATGCCCCGCACCATTCCACTGGCGAAGACGGGAATGCCCAGCTTTTCTAAGATAGGCTGGATATGAGCCCAGTGTGGCGAGAAAAGCACTTGACTGCCTATCATGAGGACGGGGCGCTGCGCTTGCCTAAGTAAACCCAACGCTTGCTGGATAGCAGCCTCATCTTGCACGAAGAAAGGCTGCACTTCTGCTATGCCTTCTTCCTGCGTTTCGGCTCTGTCAAAGAGAATATCCATCGGACACTCTAAGAAAACAGGCCCCATGATCCCTGTCGTAGCGGCGGTAAAGGCTCGCTTGACATAGTCGGGTATCTCCTTTGGGGAAGGAACGCGCACCGACCATTTCGTAATCGGCTGCATAACGGCTACGTGGTCCATTTCTTGGAGAGCGCCCATGCCTAAGGTGGGTTGGGCGGCTTGCCCTCCAATCACTATCATCGGGCTCTGGGAGCGCCAGGCATTCGCTACGGCTGTTACGGCATTCATCACGCCAGGGCCAGCAGTTACGGCGCACACTCCTATTCGTCTTGTGAGCCGACCCGCCGCTTCCGCTGCAAATGCCGCCGCTTGTTCGTGCCGAAAGTCTATCACAGGCACTCCTATTTCCGCACATCCTTCGTAGATTTCCATAATATGTCCCCCCGAGAGGGTAAAAAGATGGGTCATCCCGTGGTCTCTCAGCACCCGGGCCAGTAGCCTACCCCCGGTCATTTCCACAAAGGTAGGCTTTCCCCCAAGCGGCTCAAAACTCTGCCCAAGCGGTAGAAAAAGCCTCTCCAACTTCTCTTTTTCTTTCCTAACTTAGAGCCATGCGTCAGTACATTCCCTGGCAGCTTGTAGGCTTAGCTTTACTACTTCCCTCCTTTGCCTTTGCGCAGGATGAATGTGGGGATAATCGGATTTGGTACGTCGTGCCCAATGGGGGCTGTTCGGGGGGGGTGGGCTGCGGTAGCCGCACAAACCCCGCTACCTTCCAGTATGCCCTCCAGCAGGCTTGTAATGCGACTTCCCTCCCCGGCTTCAATCCCGCCAACTATCGGGTAATCCGCTTAGCCACAGGAGTATATAATCTCAATCAGACCGT
>JANWZJ010000036.1 GCA_025054525.1 Bacteroidia bacterium
GTAGTTCATACGATTGCGATATCCTCTAAGCAGCGGTGTTTAGACCCGAGGCTCTGTGGTGTAATAAGAATAGCCAATAGGCTGTTCTGTCTAGTATGTGATGAACCTGACTCCCCAAGTTATATCTATCCGTGGTTAAACTGGCTAAATCATGGGACCTACTGGGAGGATTGTCGCACTCCAGCTTATGGTGCGCCTTATTTTTTTCTCTATCTGCTCAGCTCTAGCTTAGCTCCTTTTGGCGTATATGCCCTGCAAGTTGTGGGCTTAGCTATTCTATATGCCTCTCTAATGACATATGCAGGAGACCACTTAGGTAGAATGGCTAAAATAGCTCTTTTCGCTACTCTAAGTATCCTTCCTCTCACATTTTACTATTCTCGGGTCTTGCTAACTGAAGCGTTGACGGCTACTCTGGTTGGATTGGGGGCTCTTGCCCTCCAACAGGGGCGCTACTTTTTAGCTGGCACAGGCCTTTCCATCGCTGCCATGATGAAGCCCGTGTATTTTATTCTTTTTCCTCTGCAGGCGGGCTATCTACTCCTCATAAGGAGGGGTTTTAGCCTCATGGAGCGTCTCAGACAAACCACTCTATACGGTATGCCCCTCCTCTTCACGGTAGCTCCATGGACTTTTCGCAACTGGGTTTGGTACAAAGATTTGCGACCTGCTCATGGGTCTGGCACTGTATATGCACCCATTATTCTATCAGATGAACTATCCAAAGCTCGGCTTTACTTTTCTTCTGCTACAGGTTTAGCGGGCTTTCAGCAAGGTAATGAATGTTCAGCCTTGCCTGAATGGATATTGCGCGCTACAGGTAAAAGAGCTAATGAGATTAAGCATTTGCTCACTTCACCACCACCACTCAGTTGCGAGGAAAAACTAGAGATGGCAAATCACATTGATAGTCTCAGGCAGCAGTTGCAGAGGCATTACGGTTCATTTTTAGTAGTCTTTAGAGTGTGGGAGGTGTATAAGTCTCTGATTCCTACGCCTGCTAATGGGTACTGGTGTAACTCTGGTAATAAGCGATATATCTTTCTCAACCTGCTTTACCTTTTTGGATTGTGTGGCGCCATACTTGCCTTAGTATTTCTAAGAGAATGTAGGTTACTTGCGCTCAGTGGGCTTGGTGTAACGCTGGGATATGCTCTCGTTGGATTTGGTGGCTACAGATACTGGGAGCCTATCATGCCTCTTTTGCTCACCAGCGCATTGCTTTTTGTAGCTCATGGGCTGTCTAAAGTCAAGTCTTACATAGCGAATTCAAATTTTAGGTGAGCAAACAGCGACTAATTCAGGGGAATGCTCGTAAGAGTGAGTCAAAGTCTTTTAGGATAATAATCTTCTCGTTTTGCCCGAAGAAAATGGAGAATATGCTACCCTCAATAGAGGAAAGTATGTAGATATCCCTATTCTTGAAGCCTCAAGACTATCAAAGCAAGTTAGACCTTGATTTAGAAATCTATCGGATAAGGTATTCAGGGGTGCAGCATTTGGCTGTACCTAGGTGGTGAGTTCCTCTGAGATTTTGTGATAGGAATCAGCATATCTCCGAGAATCTTCGCAGAGAGCCCCCCACCTTGAATATCAGTTTAGCAGTTATGGAGAACCTATTCCCGCCAGGAGCATTCATACGGAAACTAGGGTAGGTCATGAAGGTAAGATACATACCGGCGAGCCTTTGGCTGTGAATGTACGTGTACAGTGTCCCCCATAGTTTCTTTCCTACCGCAGAAGAGAAACGAAAGCTATTCCCATGTGTGAGATTAGGAACCCCTACCCCTAAAACTTCAGCACCTTATTCATCGCTCTCACGGCTTCGGCTGAGGTGTGGAGTAGTTTTTTCTCTTCTTCGTTTAGGGCGAGTTGGATAATCTCCTCCACGCCATTTCGGCCGAGTTTGATGGGTACGCCGATGTAGATATCGTGTAGGTCGTATTGTCCTTGGAGATAAGCGCTGCAGGGAATGACTCGCTTTTGGTCTAAGAGGATAGAAGCTACCATTTGGGCGATAGAGGCGCCGGGAGCATACCACGCTGAAGTCCCCAAGAGTTTCGTAATTTCGCCGCCCCCAAACTTAGTTCGCTCTATGATGGCCTGAAGTTTATCGGGCGCGATCAGATTAACGATAGGAATACCCCCTATGGTAGTATAGCGAGGCAAAGGCACCATCGTATCTCCATGCCCTCCCAGCAGCATGGCTTCTATGTCTTGGACGGAGGCGTTGAGTTCTTGGGCTAAAAAATAGCGATACCGAGCGGTATCCAATACCCCTGCCATGCCGATGACCCGCTGATGGGGAAGTTTGGAGAGTTTGTAAGCATAATAGGTCATCGTGTCTAAGGGGTTCGTAACGATAAGGAATATAGCATTAGGAGCATAAAAGGTAGCCGGCTCTATAACTGAACGGATGATTTCTGCATTCACATGGATAAGGTCGTCTCGGCTCATGCCGGGACTGCGAGGGCGTCCCGCCGTAATCACTACCACATCCGAATCAGCTACTGCCTTGTAATCGTTAGTATAGCCTCGTACTTTTGTATCAAAGCCGAAAAGCGGAGCCGTCTGCCCGATATCTAGCGCCTTCCCTTCGGCTAGACCCGGTTTGACGTCTATGAGGACGACTTCATGACAGTAGTTGGAACGCGCGATGACATCCGCTGCTGTAGCTCCTACATTCCCTGCGCCTATAATGGAAACTTTTGCCATGCTACAAAGGTAGGGATTACTTGAGGAGGAAAGTAGGCTCGGTAGGAAGGAGGGTAATTTCCATGCGCCAAGCGGAGGGCTTGGAGGGAAGGAGAACTTGACCTTCTCGGGTGAGGCCGCTACTATTCCAGGTCAGAGTAGCTTGGCGATGAGATTGCCAGAAGTCGGTGGGTATATTTCGAGCAGGGGTACCTTCCACGAGAAGGAGAAAATCCCCTGGTCCTATGCCCGCTTCGTCAGCAGCACTGCCAGGGAGTACCTCTTCTACCCGAATACCTTCTCCCTCTGCTCGCCAGCGAACAATACCTACCTGACCCCATCCTTCCCAAGGTTGCTTTTTCACTGCCACCTGAATAGGCAGCTCTTGAAGAAGCTCTTTATAGTCTGGCACTTCTCGTCCATAGACATAACGGGCAAAAAACTCCCGCATCTCCGGGCCTCCCAGTTGAATAGCTGCCTTTTCTACGGCATCTTCGGGCATACCTTCTCCTTTCTCATAGTACCGCTCGTATAGGTAGCGCATGAGGCTGTCCAGGGTGATTTTACCACCACTGCGGCGGCGAAGCTGCATGTCTAAGAGAAAAGCTACCCGTTTCCCCGCCGCATAAAAAGAACCCTGAAAATGAACAGGACGATACACCGAAGTGGCATGCCAGCTATCTATGCTTAGCTCTTCGGGAGAGAAGAGGGTATAAGCTATCGTGTTCTCTATAGTGGAGAGTTCAGCGCTGAGTTTTTTCCAGTACTCTTCATATGGCATTAGTCCCGCTCGCAGCAGAGAAATACCTGTATAGTAGTCTGTGAACCCTTCTGTGAGCCAGTGAAGCCCTGTATAGACCTCTTGGTCGTAGCGGTAGGGCCAAAGAGCCGCAGGGCGCAAACGCTTTACATTCCACACGTGGAAGAACTCATGGGCCGAAATCCCCAAAAAACTACGGAGAGCTTCTTCGGAAGCAGCGCCTTCTTCAGGTAAGACGAACATCGCCGAATATTCATGTTCTACTGCATGCCGCAAAGGAAAAGGCACTAAGAGATAGAGGAAGTGATACTCTTTCAAAGGAAGTTTGCCGCCCCAAATCTCCTTTTGGACTTGGATAATGCGGCAGAGGGCATCAGTGAAGCCTTGGAGACTTTTGGCTTCTACTTTTCCCCAGAAATGTACATAGAAGGTAATCCCAGCACAGGTAGCTTTTTCACTGCGCAGCGAAGGAGCGGCCAAGAAAGGAGAGTCGGCTAAGTGATGATAGCTTTGAGCTTCCCAGCGCTCTCCTCGGCGGGGAAGAGCCGTAGCCACCGACCAGGTCTTAGGGAGGCGAGGCAGCTCCAAGATACAAGCGGCATCTAACCGCCCAGGAATGTACATGAAAAGATTGACGGGATTGAAATACACTAAGTCTTCGGCTAAGTAGCTGGAGCCAGCATCTATCTGATGGGCATAAAAGTGATAACGGACTCGTATTTTGCTGCGGGTGGGGTTGAGGACGCGCCAGGTGTCTTTATGCACCTTTCGCCAAGTAAGCGGCCGACCTTGTTCATCTTGTGCGTGGAAGTGGGAGACAGCCGCGGCGAAGTTTTGCAGGATATACCGTCCCGGCCGCCAAGCCGGCAGCGCAAAGTCCGTATAACTCCCTGGGGAAGGTTCCGCTTCTATCTCAATAATGTAAGTATAGCGCGGTGGGGTTTCCCAGAGGAGGCGGTAGGATAGAGGAGCTGCCATACTAAGAGTAAGCAGATTCATACAAAGCCAGAGCTTCTGCAAACGCATCTATTTCTTCGGGTAGGTTATACAAAGCTACGGGCGCAGCCCGAATAATATCCGGCTCTCTCCAATCTACGCAGAAGCCCTTTTGGAGAAGCGTCTCAAAGATGCTGCGGGGATGCTCTGTGCGCAGGCGAAAAGATACTTGAGCTCCATGGGCGTTGGGGGGGGTGATTACTTCTACGTGGGGCATCGCTTCCAGGGCTTGGCGTAGGTGGTAGTGCATTTTTTGTACTGCGGCGAAGTAGGTAGGCAAATCCACCTGCGCAAAAATGTCCAAGCTAGCTTCTAATGCTGCTAAGGATAGGGGAGAGGGGTTGCTATGCATCCAAGCCCGAGTATCTGGAGCGGGGTCAAATTCAGGTCGCATGAGAAAGCGAGTTTCTAAGCGATTACCCCACCAGCCTGCCAGCCGGCGGGTTTCATTCCAGAGGTCGGGTCGTACGTACATTCCTCCTACCGCGCCTGGGCCTGCATTAAGGTATTTATAACTGCACCAAACGGCAAAATCTACTTTCCATGCTTCTAAGGCGAGGGGAATATTTCCCACTGCATGGGCTAAATCCCAGCCAGCCCATGCCCCTACCCGATGGGCTGCTTGGGTGATTCGGGCGATGTCCATCGCTTGCCCTGTGAGGTAATGCACCCCGCTCAGCCATACCCCCGCTAATCTTTCTCCCCAGTGCTCTATTGTTTGAATCACCTCTTCGGTAGAAGGAATGAGAGAGGAAAGCTCCTGGATAGCGTCGGAATATCCGTGAAAGGCAGCCCAGCTTTCTAAGGCATATCGGTCGGTAGGGAAAAGGTGCTTCTCTGTGAGAATGTGATACCTTTTAGAGGAAGGCTTGTAAAAACTTGCGAGCAAAAGATGCATATTCGTAGTGAGGGTGTGGGCTATAGCGATAGACTCGGGAGAGGTACCCAAGAGGGGTGCGAGTTTGGGGCGCAGGCGGTCTGCATAATCCACCCACCGACTGCGTTCAGAAAAATAAGCGCCTACTCCTTCCCAAGCCCAGGCTTCCAGCATGCGACGCACGTAACTGGGGACGGCTTTGGGCTGAGCCCCTAAGGAATGCCCACAGAAATACACCCATTCGGTCTCATGGCTGCGCCGAGGAATCGCAAACAGGCTCCGATACACCCAGCGAAAATACGAATAACCTACGACCCCTCTGAGTTTTTCCTGTTGGGGTGGATTTGCTTACTTTGTGAGGAGTCCGCATGTCTCCCGAATCCAACGATGTTGAGCTGGTAGTGCTCTATCAGCAAGGAGGCGAAGCCGCTGAAGAGGCATATAATCTATTGGTAAGTCGTTATTACGCGGTGCTCTTGCGCTCTTGCCGGTATTTTCTTTATCATCGGAGGAATCAGCGCTTAGCTTACGAGGGCATAAACGAATTGGCGCGAGATATTACGCATGACTTCCTCATGGATCAGATGCCGCGCGTGATTCAGCGCTACGAGAAGAGTAAAGGCTCTTTTGCTACTTGGCTCAACCGATGCTTGTTCAACTTTGTTACGGATGTGCTCCGCCAGAGGCCCCAAGGCATCATAGATAGTTTTCAGCCTGAGGAGGAGGAATGGAAGAGCCACCCTATCTTGGAGGAGCTTTCTATAGAGAATCCCGTCATCCAATACAGAGATGTTGAAGATATTCGTCAGATAATTCAGAGGCTTCTGGACACGCTTCCCGACCATTATCGCACTCCTTTGATAATGCGGTTTTGGCAAGAGATGAGTATAGAGAAAATCGCTGTGGCTCTCCGCCTCCCTATAGGTACGGTAAAATCTCAAATCAGCCGCGGCATAGAGATATTACGACAGCGTCTGCGGGCAGTGGATTTGGAGAAGGAACTGCGCTAAGCCTTCACTTCTCCTCTACGAAATCTAAGGAGACCCCGAAGGTTTCGCGCAGTTGCATACACGCCCAAAGCGCCACGCCGTACAGGAAGATACCCGTAAGGAGGGCACTCGTCCTCAAAGAAAAGAAAATGTCTAGTCCCCTCCATATCAGGGTAGATACTACTAACGAACCTCGTATCCAGTTAGGGACGCTGGTGGCTACAGTGGCTCTTAGATTAGTGCCGAACTGTTCAGCAGCGGTCGTAACCAGCACCGCCCAATACCCAGAAAACACCCCCAGCAGTACTGCCATGAAATATACATTCTCGGGGGTAGGCAGGGATAGGGTGTTATAGAGCACCGACAAACTCCCCGAGATAAAAATCCAGAGAAAAATGGGTGCTCTTCGGCTACCTACGAGCTGGCTGAATACGCCTGCTATTAGGTCGCCTATGGAGAGGCCTATGTAGGCATACATGACTGCTTTGCCGGCTTTGACACCTTCTAAGCCGATAGTACGAAAGAGGTCCGGTGCAAAGGTGATGAGGATACCAATCACATACCAAATAGGCACTCCTGCTAAAATGGCATAGAGATAACGCAAGAAGCGTTCCTTTGGGCGGAGAATCTGCAAAAGATTGCCGCGGGGGAGTTGGGTATCGGCTTGCATTTTTTCAAAGAGGGAGGACTCACCTACGCCTAACCGCAGGAGTAGCAAAGCAATACCCATTACGCCTCCGATTAAGTAGGCAGTGCGCCAAGGGAAAGCATCCCCTATGAGACTGGCTACTACCGCCCCCAAAATCCCAAAGGTGGCAATAATCGTGGTGCCCCATCCTCTTTTTTCGGCGGGCATGAGTTCCGCAACTAAAGTGATACCAGCGCCTAACTCACCCGCTAATCCTATCCCCGCTACGAATCGCCACAGGGCATAATCCCATAGCCCTTGCACGAAGCTATTCAGGATGTTTGCGAGGGAATAGGTCAAAATGGAGCCGAAAAGCACAGAGAGCCTTCCTTTTTTATCGCCCAAGATGCCCCATAGTAGCCCGCCGATGAGCATGCCCAGCATCTGTAGGTCTATAAGCCACACGCCATAACGCAATCGTTCCTCTGCGGAAAAACCTAAATCTTTCAGACTTACTTCTCGTAGGACGGAAAATAAGATGAGATCATAAATATCCACGAAATAGCCGAGGGTGGCGGCAAGGACGGCTAACCAGACTTTGCGATTCATGAGCTACGAAGTTAGTTTCACCTGCTGGAGGAAAGAGAGAGCCGCCTGCATATCGGGGGGCATCGGCGCCTCAAACACTAAGTTTTCTCCAGTGATGGGATGTTTGAAGCCCAAATGGTAAGCATGGAGGGCCTGGCGGGGTAGGCATTCTAAGAGGGTGTGGGCGAGCTGTCCCAGTTTAGGACTGCGCAAGGGGATGCGGGGACGATGTCCTTCATAGGTCTTATCCCCTACCAAAGGATGACCCATAGCACTGAGGTGTACTCGTATCTGATGCGTGCGGCCTGTCTCCAACTGGCATTCTATCCAAGTAGCAAAAGGAGGGAAACGCTCTATTATGCGCCAGTGGGTGATAGCATGCTTGCCTTGCGAACCGTCCGAAAAAGCTCGGTATTTTTTACGCTGGTGTGGGTCGCGGGCAATATTGGCAACGATTGTCCCTCGCTCTTGAGTGGGTATGCCCCACACAAAGGCATAATACTTTCTCTGGGTTGTGTGGTCAAAAAACTGTTTAGCCAAGCCGAAGTAAGCTCGTTCCTCCTTCGCTACGACAAGTAAGCCCGTAGTATCCTTGTCTATGCGATGCACTAAGCCAGGGCGCGTGATATTCTGCTCTGTAGCGGGCAAAGGTTGATTATGTAAGTGGTACAGTAATGCATTCAGCAGGGTGCCTCTATACACACCGGCGCCAGGATGACAGCTCATACCTGCGGGCTTATTCACGACGAGGAGATAAGAATCCTCGTAGTAAATATCCAGCGGTATAGGTTCAGGTGTGAGCTCTAAGGGAGGGGGATACGGAAGGCGCACTTGAATGCGCTGATGCGGACGCACGCGCTGACTACACTTACTGATTTCCCCATCCACCAGTACTAACCCTGCCTCTATAGCCAGCTGCAGGCGAGACCGACTGAGATGAGTGAGCCGCTGGGCTAAATAAATATCCAGTCTCACGGGAGTTTGCCCCGCATCTACCTCCAATAGGTAATGCTCGTATAGTTCGCCCCTTTTGACTTTATATTCAGTGTCAGGGGGCATCTACATGTACGCCTTTGCGACGAAGTTGAGCCCGAAGAGAGGATAGACGCTCTGGCTCTATATCTCGTTTGCTGAGCATTACGTACTTCAGAGAGGGAATCTCTAAAAGTTTCTCCCAATCTATGATGGGATTATCATAGCAATATAAATAAGCTAATCGGGGACATTTCGTCAGCGGAGAAAGAGAAGAGACTTGATTTTTGCCTACGGAGAGCTTGATGAGGTTAGGCATGCCAGCCAAAGGCGTCAGTTCCTTGACCTGACAGTGATGCACGTCCAGATACAGGAGTTTCCGCATGAGTTTTACGAAACTTAAATCGGTTATTCCTGCGCTTTGACCAATAGTAAGCTCTTCCAGCTGCCGAAGCTGGGCTACGACGATAAGAATGGCAGGTTCTTGAATGATACCTTGAGCTATAAGTACTTTCAGGGCAGGAAAGCGATCTATTTGATACAAAATGGGGCGAACAGCTGCAAAGTTTGTATGAGATATATTGAGGTAATCTAACTGGCGAAAGGTGAGAATAGGTGAGAAGTCTTGTATTTGCTGACAGCGGTATAGAGAGAGCACGCGCATCTGGAGCATAGAGCTAATGGGGCGTAGATTCTCCATGGGATTTTCGCTTAGGTCTAATCCCTGAAGTTGGGTCATCTGTTCTAAGAAACTGATGTCTTTGAGATTACAGCGTCCCAAGCTAAGGAACTGAAGCGAGGTGAGCTTGAGCAGTGGGGTGAAGTCCTGAATGGGGTTTCCATCTAAGAGTAGTCCCTCCAGTGGTAGCTGTAGGAGGGGTTGAATACTTCGCACGTCGCAATCCTCTAATCCTAATATGCGTAGTTGGGGGCAGTGCTTCTGGATGCGTTCTACGAGCTGAGGGAGATTGAGGTTTTCTACATCATAGAGATATAGGGCCTGGAGTTTAGGGAAAGAGACGAGATTAGGGACTTTGGTAGATACCCTGAGGTATTTCACGGTGTCGGAGGAAAGTACTTGTTCGGAGAGAGCCCAAGTGTCTATCTTGAAGAAGCGATCCAAAGGCTCTTCGTACATGACAAGTTTGCCTGCCGGGTCTTCTTGAGCGAGAAGGAGGCTAACCCACAAAAAAACTACCTTTGCCCGACCCCACACTCCGCAAAGGTACGATGTACGAAACTCGCCAGAAAATCCTCTCTTGGGAAGTATTGGACTCATGGATAGCTTACTGGAGATTCTTGGAGCACAAAATCGTTTTCACGAATGGATGCTTTGATATACTGCACTTAGGGCATGTGAGTTACTTAGAGGAAGCGGCTCGTTTGGGAGATGTACTTATTGTAGGGCTCAATAGCGATGAGTCGGTGCGACGGCTCAAAGGTTCACAGCGTCCGCTCCTTCCCCAAGAGGCGCGAGCCCGAATCTTAGCGGCCTTAGAGTTTGTAGATGCAGTGGTAATCTTTGAGGAGGATACGCCCCTGCGCCTCATAGAGAAAATTGCGCCCGACATCCTCGTAAAAGGAGGTGATTATACACCAGATACGGTAGTAGGTGCTTCGTTTGTGCAGAGCCTTGGTGGAGAAGTGGTCATTCTTCCTTTGATAGAGGGATATTCTACGACCCAGCTTCTTCGCAAAGCATGTGGGAACTAAATCCCGAATATAAGCGGGAAAGGCTCCTCTTAGCGCTGTCGATAATAGGGATTTTCTGGGGTATTCCGCTCTTGCTCTTTCTATATGTGTTTTTGGAAATGCCCTCCTTCAAACGCCTGGAAAACCCCGCTCAAGACTTAGCCAGCGTGGCTTATTCAGCCGATGGCAAAATCTTAGGCACTTTCTATCTCACAACCGACAGAGTTCGCATACCTGCTAATGAAATTCCTCCTATTGTCAAAAAAGCACTCATAGCCGTAGAAGATAGACGCTTCTACGAGCATAATGGTATAGACCCGATGGGAATCATAGGTGCGCTATTCTCTTCTGCTATCGGTAAAAGAAGAGGGGGTAGCACGATTACTCAACAGCTTGCTCGCAACTTATATGATGAGGTAGGGATAGAGCGCACCCTTTGGCGCAAGCTCAAGGAGATGATTGTGGCGATTTATTTAGAGTACCGCTATGGTAAGGAAGAAATTTTGACGATGTATCTTAATACGGTACCTTTTGGTGGGGTTACCTATGGGATTCAAGCGGCGAGTCGTTATTATTTCGGTAAAAATGCCAAAGAACTCACATTACCAGAAGCGGCTCTACTGATAGGACTTTTGCGGGGGCCTACTTACTATAGCCCCTACAAACATCCTCAGCGTGCATTAGCTCGTCGGAACTTGGTTTTAGAGCTTATGGAGGAGGCAGGGTTTATTTCACAGAAGGAGCTTCAGGCTGCCCGGAAGGCTCCACTGGGTGTAGGTAGTGCGCCCTATACTGCGAGCCAGAGCAGTGGATTAGCTCCCTATTTCCGGGAGCATCTGCGACAGTGGCTTTTGCGCTGGGCTCGGCAAAAAGGCTACGACCTCTATCGCGATGGGCTGCAGATTTACACGACCATAGATAGCCGTCTCCAAGCCCACGCTGAGTCAGCCGTAGTAGCTCACATGAGCAGTTTTCAGAAAATTTTTGAAAAAGAGCTAAATACCCAGCCCTCCCCCTGGGAAGAGGACAGCCTTTTGCTCCCTCGGGCTATCCGTCGCAGCGAAAGATACTTAGCTGCTCGCAATGCCGGTCTTTCTGAGGAGGAAATCCATAAGCAGTTTCATCGCCGCGTGCCGATGCGAGTCTTTACCTGGGAACCACCAGGCTACAAAGACACTATAATGACTCCCTTGGACTCTATCATTTACTATTTGCGCTTTTTGGAGGCGGGGCTTGTTTCTATAGACCCTCATACTGGAGAGATTAAGGCATGGGTAGGCGGTATCAATCACACTTTCTTCAAATATGACCATGTAGTCCAGTCTAAACGACAGGTAGGCTCTACTTTCAAACCTTTTGTCTATACGGCTGCGATGGATAATGGGTATTCTCCCTGCTATGAAGAACTAAACGTACCCGTGGAGATACCTGTCCAAGTAGATGGGCGGGATACAGTGTGGAGCCCCCGGAATGCCGATCGCGAGATAGGAGGTAAAGTCTCTCTCAAACAAGCCCTGGCCCTTTCGCTCAATATCATCACAGCGCGACTGATTCGGGCTTTAGGGCCCCAAGTAGTGATTCAGTATGCCCGGCAAATGGGCATACAATCTGAGCTGGAGCCAGTATATGCATTAGGACTGGGTGTGTGCGATCTAAATGTATTGGAGCTGACGAGTGCCTATGGATGCTTTCCTACACTGGGTATATGGCGAGAGCCTATCTTCGTGCGGGAGATTCGGGATCGGCGGGGAAATATCATAGAGACTTTCACAGCAGCCAGTCGCCGAGCCTTGAGCGAAAAAACCGCTTACCTGATGGTAGAAATGCTTCGGTGGGTGGTGATCGCAGGTACAGCCGGCGAACTCAAATGGCGCTTCGGACTGTATGACTTAGATATTGGGGGCAAAACAGGTACGACCCAACAGCATGCCGATGGGTGGTTCGTAGGCTTTACGCCCGACTTAGTTACAGGTATATGGGTAGGTACAGCGGATAGGGCAGTACATTTTTCTTCACTGGTGTATGGGCAAGGCGCTCGCATGGCCCTTCCCATCTGGGGCATCTACATGAAAGCCGCTTACCAAAATAAGTCCCTCGGCTTCAAAAAACGCGCTATCAAGCCCCCGCCGGGGTTTGTGCCGCCTATCTGCGAACCTTCTGCTTCTCCCGAGGAGTCCATACCAACTGCACTGGAAGAGTACTTCAAGTGAAACAACTCGGTGATGCCTTCCTATTCTGGTGGCGCTTAGAAGTGCGCAGAGCAACGGGCTTAGCTACCCTACTTCTCTTCCTCCTACTGCTTCTCCTCAGTGAAACAATAGCTTTTCTCCGCCATCCTCTCTCCCCCTCTGCTGGCGCAGTGCTCTTCTGGCTTACCTACCTTTTCATTCTATTTCAAGCTATTCCCCGGACCTTATTGGAGCTACGGCCTGAGGAGTGGAACTGGCTCTTTCTTATCTATCCCTCCTTTCCTCTACTAATAGGGATGTGGCTTTATGCGACCTCGCTGGGACTGGCTGTAGGACTCCTTTTGAAAGGAGGCGCTTTTCTGCTTCGTGCTTATCACCCCTCTCTACCTCTGTGCTTGATGGGCGGACAAGGACTTAGCGTACCCCTCCTCATCTCCGCTTTCATTACCGCTCGCATAGAAGGTTCTTATGCGCTGGGTGCGGTTTTGGCGCTGCCGCTCCTGCTTTTTCCCCTCCTCTTGCTCACCCTTAACCCTCATCCGTCCCTCTTAGCCTTACTTCTGCTATGGGCCGCCGAAAGCATCCTCTTTCTCGTGCTTGGACCTTATGTTCAGCTAAGCTAACACGCTCATCAGCCTTTATCTGTCTAACGTCCTCTTAGATAGCTACTTGCAGATTGTGGAATGATTATTGCTTATCGTCTCAATATGAGCCGAGAAGAAAGTATGCTATGGGGTGACTTGGGGTTTTCCCTGCTTCGCATGTATGCAGAGCTGCTGAGAGAAGAAAAAGAGTTTGCCGCTCGGCATCAGCTCGGACCTACGCATTTAGAGGTTTTGTATTTGCTTCGTCGGCTCAGCGGAAATAGAGAGTGGCTTCATGCTACGGTTATTTATCCCTATTTTTCTATCACGCATCCTGCCATAGGGAGAGTACTTAAGCAGTTGGCGTACTGGCAGTACATAGAAGTCAAACGAGACGAAGATGACCGCCGCAAGCTTCAAATACGCCTGCGAGGAGAAGGTATTGCGCTTCTGGAAGATTTAGAACGGTTGCGAGCACAGGTATTGCAACGATACTTTCCAGGACTTCCCTTTGAACAGCTCAGACAGTGGGTAAATAACTTAGCGCCCACTATTTTTGCCTCTGGTGAAGCGTCTATTTCAGTATCTTCGTAGCCAAGAGGCTTGGCTGTGGATAGGAGGACTGATTGTCCTCATGCTTCTGAGCTACTTGCTCTTCTTGGGTGGACTGCTATCTGTAATCACACGCCATGACGAAGAAGTCGCACTTCCGAACCTCATAGGGCATAGTTACTCAGTCGTCAAATCCTCCTTAGAAAGAGCAGACTTAGAGGTGGAGATTATAGACTCGTTTTATGTTCCTGATAAGCCGCCCCTTACGGTGCTTTTGCATGACCCCCCAGCGCAAACCCGCGTCAAGAAAGGACGCAAAGTCTACCTGACAGTTTCCAGCCATATTCCCCCTTCTCTGCCCCTGCCTCGCGTGCGAGACCTGCCCTACGAACAGGCGCATCGTTTGCTCACAGAGACCTACGGCTTTCGCATAGAAAAGGTCCTATATGTGCAAGGCAAAGAACCCGATTTAGTACAAGGCGTGCTTTTTCAGGGTAAGCCAGTGCGTGAATCAGAGCCCGTACCTAAATATGCCTATCTGACGCTTCTGGTGAGCAAGGGATTAGGAGAGAAAAAGGTACCTTTTATTTCTGTGGTGGGGCTACCTTTACCACAAGCGGTATCGCGTTTGCATGCAGTAGGATTGAGGGTGGGGGAAATTCGCTATAAAAAAGTGCCGCACCTTCCACCAGGTCAAGTATATAGGCAGTATCCTGAGCGGGTAGCTACTGATTCTGTGCCCGAAGGCACAGCCATAGACCTTTTTGTGAATGGCACACCGGCATGCAGCCTGCAAGAATGATGATAGGGCTTCTATTTTGGCTACAGCTTACTTATGAATGGGGTGGGGGAAACTCACCATGGCAGGTAGAGGGAGCCGCCCTCCACAAAAACTCTGCCATACAGGCTCCCCGGGCTTATACCCTCATCCTCAATGGTGCCGATGCGCAAGGCTTCCCCTACCGACCTGACGAACCCCAAGGAATAGGCTGGGGTGATAGCGCCACTACGAGTTGCATAGATTTATCGGCGGACTCGCTGGTGTATGTAGTTTTTGCCTACCAGCGAGGGGGGTGGATGGACCCACCAGAACCCACCGATACCCTTTCCCTCTGGGCTAAATC
>JANWZJ010000037.1:0-361 GCA_025054525.1 Bacteroidia bacterium
GAAGCCACCGCTCTCCCCCCCTCCTACACTAAACTCAAAGTACCTGTCCTCCTCATTCACGGAGACGCCGATGATAATGTTCATGTGCAGCATAGCTATAGATTCATAGAAAAACTGCTTCGGCGGCAACCCGATGCACCGTTAGAATGGCGAATATTCCCTAATCAGGAACATGGGCTATTGGGGATGCGGTATCGGGTCTATTGGGAAGTGGAGCGGTTTCTGGAACGGTACATGCGGTGAGAAGGGATGCAGGGTCGGAGGGGGAAAGGGTAGGCTGTTGCATGGGCTGGGCGGTGGGGGGGCGCCCCCCCCCGCGGCGGGGCCCCCCACCCCACCCACAAAAAAAACCAAAAACCAA
>JANWZJ010000037.1:371-14474 GCA_025054525.1 Bacteroidia bacterium
GGGGTTTGGGTACGGTTACTGGCGGTGTTATGGTATGCGGGGTCGGTGGGGGAAGGGGTTGGGTTTTGCTTGGGGGGGGGGGGGGGGGGCAGCCGCGGCTGGGGGCTGCCGCCCCATCCCCTCTCACAAAAACACCAAACTCCCTATACCCCCCGCCATCGCTAACTTAAGCAGGCGGCTCATCCGCCCATAATCCCAACGCACGCGCCAACCCCATGCCCATGGCACGCCTACTCCTATTAGCGCACTGAGGAGATAGAGTAGGGGAAGTTTTCCCCAAGCCACTTTATGCACCACTGCCGGTAGGAGAGCCATAGGCAATAAGAGCAGCCAAGCTATGCCTAAGAAGGTCTGCCAGCGCTGGGGAGAGAGGCGATTAGGTAAGGAAGCCACTTTGTACAAGCGATCCCCCGGGATATCTTCTGCGTCTTTGACCAGTTCTCGCACGAAGTTGAAGGCAATCGCCAGAGGTATCATCCAATCCACAGCATAAGCAGTGGTGCGGTGTAGTAGCATCACTTCCCAAGGCACTAACCCCGTCAGGGCGGCGATGAGGATATTGCCAAGCAGTCCATTTCTTTTGCCGAAGCGAGCATACCACGCCAGCGCCAGTATGACGGCAATATGCAAGAGAAAAAGGGGAAGAGGCAAAAGTCCGGCTAAGAGTAGGGCTATTCCCCACACTGCAAATACAGCGGCGAGGAGGTTTCGCTGACCCACGCGAGCCACGCGCAGGGCGCGTTTGGGGCGATTGATGCGGTCTATCGGCTGGTCATACAGGTCGTTGAGCCAATAGCCGCCTATTGCCACGGCTACGGTACTGACCACCATAAGGGTCCATTTACCCCAAGCAGGCGCTATTCCTGCATCGCGCCACAACAAAAGCAGAGCTACACCGCTCGTAGCTACTATCAGAAGCAGATTTACGGGGCGGCTGAGCCAAAAAAGAGCTTGCCCTGCCCGAAGGGCGCTTCTTAGGGACGATATACGACGCGCGCGGGCTGAGAAGGTGCCATAAGCACCCATACGCCTGAAGGCAATTCGTCCATGGCTTGTATGCTTCCCCAGTAGCGTCCCTCTATACTCCAGACCTCCCAAGCTCTGGGCAACTCTACTAAGGCCTCAGGACGGCTCAAGGAAGTAGCATAGCGGCGATTCCACTGATAGAAGTGCTGGCGCAGGAAGTTTTCTACTTCCTCCATGCGTTGAGGGCGAATGATTCCACCTGAAACCCATGGCACATGTTCGGAGGAGTTCCAAGTAAAAAGTGCATGGTAAAGCCCTTGGGCAGCTGCCGCTGAGTCTATGTTATACCCACCTTCTACAATCAGATTAGCGGAAACGGAAGTGGGGCCTCGCTTGTAAGGAACTACAGCGTCTCCCGTGCTATGCATAGCTATGACGGCATCCAGTTTCTCTCGGCTTATCCACTCCGTGCGCAGTAAGCCTCCTGCTAAGGAGAAAGCCGCTTGGAAACGGCTAGAATAGCCGGGATTGCCGGAGCCTCCTTCCAAGCCGCCTTGCTGTTGAAGATAGTCTATGACATTCTGGGAGACAGCGGGCGCTAACTCGGCAGAGGAGCTCACGAATGCCGCATGTAGCACTGCAAATGCCCCTGCCGAAGTACCACCCGCATAAATCCGATTCGTATCTATGCCGTAGCGATTGTTGAGCTCTATGACGGTATGCTTGAGGAAACGAACAAAGGCTTTGAAGTCATGCACAGCTCGTATCGCTGCGCGAGTAAATAGAACTTCTGTGGGTTGGGATATCAATTCTAATCCTGTGCGATATTCTATGCTGGCTGTAACATAGCCTCTCTGAGCAAAATATCGGGCCAGATGAGCCACATCAGGATCATTACGGGTACCTCCTAAGAAGGTCCCCCCATGCAGAAAAACTATCATAGGGCGCTTACGTTCTGCATCCCCGCGCGGCAGATAAAAGGTAGCCCGAAGCGGTCTGCGCTGATTAGTAGGTGCCCATGCCGCTTCGCCATAGACGGTATCACGCGTTTCCACAGCGAAAAGGCTATCCCAATATCGCCCCGATTGCGCCCATACGAGACTTACGATAAGCAGCCTTTGCCACTTTATATTTACCATCCGTTCAAAGATAAATCTTCTGCAGCTTCGTGCCTAATCCGTATCCTAAGGCTAATCCTATCAGCCCTAACCCCAGCGTGAGGAGAATATAGGCTCCTGCTCGCCAGTAAAGTCCCTCTCGGAGCATGAAGAAAGTCTCCAATGAGATGGAGGAAAAAGTCGTCAGACTTCCACAAAAGCCTGCGGTTATCCCTTGGAACCAGGGGTATGGCTGCACACCCACCCATCCCACCACTAATCCTAAGACGAAACTGCCTCCTACATTCACGAAGAGAGTGCCCACGGGGTAAAGCGACGAGGTATTCCCTATGCGCTGTAGCCCGAAGCGCAAAAGTGCTCCTATGATCGCCCCTACTGCTACCGCGCCTATGAGCCTCATTCTGCAGTTTCTACGGAGGCTCCGTGAGCTCCGATTACCTTTTCCAGTTCAGGGATGGGCAAGGAAAAAAGCTGAAAGTTCGGGAAGAACGAGGTCAGCATGTGGAACTTTCGTCGGAGGATACTTACGGTCTTTGGATTTCGTTGAAGATAGCTTTTGACGCGCTTGATGAAATCTCTCTTCTCAGGATGAGCGAAGCTCTTGTAATACTCATGCAGCTTATCCATGTAAAAAGGCGAATCTTCGGCAAAGTAGATATGCACAAGCGGTCTCAATCGCTTCTCTACGAAGGGGGAGGGTGGAAGCTGGGCATACACTTGGAGAATATGCTCTAAGAAGGGGCGATAATCTGCGCGGCTCTCTTCACTCTGGAGAAAAGCCGCCAAGTAAATCCAAAAGATATGCGGCATATAAACTCCATCCGCCATAGGGAGCACTTCCATCTCAAACTGAGAACGCTCTTCAGGATTTTCCATTAATTTTTCGTGGAGGGCTTCTAAACGAGCGATGGCTTCCTCGGGTGCCAGACCTTCGGCTAAGGCTTGTTGAATAGCTTGGAGTTCTTGCAGCATTAGGCAAAGGTAAGGAGTCCTTCTACGAAGGCTTCGGGGGAGAAAGGAAGTAGGTCTTCTGCGCGTTCCCCTACCCCTATGAACCGAATTGGCAAGCCTGTCTGTTGGACCACAGCGAAAGCTACGCCCCCCTTAGCGGTACCATCCAGCTTTGTAAGTACGACTCCCGTGCAGTGCACAGCTTCTTGGAACACCTCTGCTTGACGAAGGGCATTTTGACCGGTGGTAGCGTCTAACACTAAGAGCACTTCGTGCGGCGCCCCTGTCAGGGCTTTACCCGTCACCCGATAGATTTTGGACAGCTCATCCATGAGATGCTTGCGATTATGGAGGCGTCCCGCAGTATCTATGAGCAGGACCTCATATCCCTCTTTGACTGCTTTCTGAACAGCTTCATAGGCGACAGCGCCGGGGTCTGCACCCATACCTTTCTCTACCAAAGGCACAGACAATCGCTCTGCCCATATTCGCAGTTGGTCCACAGCTGCGGCTCGGAATGTATCCGCTGCCGCTAAAAGCACCTTCTTGTTTTCTTTCTTGAGATTATGGGCTAAACGAGCTAAGGTGGTAGTTTTTCCTGTACCGTTGACCCCCACGAGCAAGATGACATAAGGCTGACCTTCTCGCGGGTGAAAGGGGCGGTCTATCATGCTAATCAAAATACCCCGCAGCCGCTCCAAAAGCGTCTCTTTGACGGTAAGGGGCTTCTGCCGAAGGCTCTCTTCTAACTGCTTCAAAATCTGCTCGGTAGCTTGCGGTCCTACATCAGCCGCTAAGAGCAGTTCCTCTATTTCCTCTCGGTTCTGGGGGTCTATTTTTTTCTTGCCCTCAAAGAAGCGCCGAATACGCGCCCAGAAACCCTCTCGGGATTTTTGAAGCCCCTGGGTTAGCTGAGGGGTAGGCTCGGCAACCTTACCTTTTTTGAGCCAGTCCCACCATCCCATACTCAGCGTTCAACAGACGCCCAATGATGAAGATGAGAATAAGCGGTAAGGTCGGTCAGAAGCGGGCAAATGGAAACATAGCCTCTCTGTAGCGCCCATAGGTCGGTGTCTGGCCCTGTATCCTCACTCTCAAAGCGCCCTACCATCCAGTAATAAGGCTGCCCATAGGGGTCTATCCGCTCTTCAAACTGCTCCACAAACCGACCCTTGGCCTGCCGAACCAAACGAATCCCCTGAATCTCACTCAGCGGTAGATTGGGAATATTCACGTTGAGGGGAACTTCGGGAGGAAAAGGATGCGCCAAGTACATCAGAATCACTTCTCGGACGATAGCCTGTGCTGCGCTGAAGTCTGCCTCCATGCTATAGTTGAGCAAGGAAAACCCTATAGAAGGAATATGTTCAAAAGCCCCTTCCACGGCAGCCGATAGCGTACCTGAGTAGAAAGCACTAATGGAGAAGTTCGCCCCGTGATTGATGCCGGAGAGGAGGAGGTCGGGACGCAGCCGAAGTACCCCTGTAGCCAGTTTGACACAATCAGCAGGGGTGCCACTGCATGCCCATGCTGATACATCCGAGCCAAACAAATGAGAAGCATATAGTCGCAAGGGCACACCTATGCTTACAGCGTGCCCCATTCCACTTTGGGGACGGTCAGGCGCCACTACCACTACCTCTCCAAACTCCTTCGCTACCTCTACCAGCGCCCTGAGTCCCTTCGCACTAATTCCATCATCGTTGCACACCAGAATCCGCATCCCTCCAAAGTACGCAAAAGTTTTCCCCCGTTTATGCGTATTTTTGTTTTCAGTAGGAAGCTATGAGCGTTCGCCCCAACCGCAAACCCTCTTTCAACCTATACTGGTTGTACCTCATTCTTTTTGTGTCTCTTCTGCTATCCTTCCTCTTTATGCCAGAGCGCCAAACTTCGGTGCCCATGACTTATTTAGAGTTTCAGCAGTGGGTGGAAAGGCGCCTCGTACGCAAAGTGATTCTCATAGCTAACCGTGGCGAAGCCGAAGTGTATCTCACAGACCAAGCCTTAGAGCTTCAAGAAATCCAAAAGCGCCTACGTAAAGGCTTTTGGGGTTGGCTGCCCTTTAGTTTCCGAGTAGTTTCGTCAGAGAAGCTGGAGGCTTACCTTCAGGAGAAGCGCATTCCGTACGAGGTCTTGGAGCGCACGAACTACTTAGAAATCTTCTTACAGTATATTTTGCCCATAGTAGTGATTGTAGGGTTATGGGTCTTTTTCTTGGGGCGAATGAGCAATCGTAGTGGGGGAGGGGGTCCCACCAGCATTTTCTCTATTGGCAGAAGCCGCGCGGCTGTATTTGACACAGAGAATAAAGTCTCTATCACTTTTGAAGATGTCGCAGGGCTGGAAGAGGCTAAACAAGAGGTCAAAGAAGTCGTAGAGTTTTTACGAAACCCACAGAAGTTCACGAGGCTGGGGGGCAAGATTCCCAAAGGCGTGCTCTTGGTAGGCCCCCCAGGGACAGGTAAAACGCTCTTAGCCAAAGCCGTAGCGGGAGAAGCAGGCGCGCCTTTCTTTAGCATTAGCGGCTCGGATTTTGTGGAGATGTTTGTAGGGGTAGGGGCGGCGCGGGTGAGAGACCTTTTCCGCCAAGCCAAAGAAAAAGCACCTTGCATCATTTTCATAGATGAGATCGATGCCGTAGGCCGCATACGCAGCCGCATGAATGTGCCCCTCTCTAATGACGAACGAGAAAACACCCTCAATCAGCTCCTGGTAGAAATGGATGGCTTCAATACAGATGCAGGGATTATCGTCATGGCAGCTACGAATCGCCCCGATGTATTAGACCCTGCTCTATTGCGTCCGGGGCGGTTTGACCGCGTAATCTACATAGACCGCCCCGACATCAAAGAGCGGGAGGCTATCTTCAAAGTACATATTCGCAATCTCATTTTAGGAGAGGATGTGGACATAGCCAAGCTCGCTCGGCAGACCCCTGGGTTTGTAGGAGCTGATATTGCTAATGTCTGCAACGAGGCTGCTCTCATCGCCGCTCGGAAAGACCGACCCGCTATCACGATGGCAGACTTCCAAGAAGCCATAGATAAAGTCATCGGCGGTCTGGAGCGCCGTAGTAAAGTTATTTCCCCCGAAGAAAAGCGCATCGTCGCCTACCATGAAGCAGGTCATGCCGTGGCAGGATGGTTCTTAGAACATGCAGACCCTCTCCTCAAAGTCTCTATTATCCCACGGGGCTATGCTGCCCTGGGATATGCGCAGTATTTACCGAAAGAGCAGTATCTCTACACACAGAGCCAACTGGCTGACCTGATGGCGATGATGCTGGCAGGACGCGCAGCCGAAGAGATTACCTTCGGACAGGTCTCCACCGGCGCCCAGAATGACCTGGAGCGGGTTACACAAATGGCATACGCAATGGTCACTCAGTATGGAATGTCAGAACTGGGACAGCTTGCCTACAAACTTTCTGAGGAAACCTTCTGGCAGCGCCCTTATTCGGAAGATACAGCGAGACGGATAGACGCCGAAGCCCATCGCCTCCTCCAACAAGCCTACGAACGAGTACGCCTGCTCCTCCAAGAGCATTATGACAAACTAAAAGCTTTAGCCAACCGCCTCTTAGAGAAGGAAGTGTTGTATCAGGAGGAGATTGAGGAGATTTTAGGGCCGCGTCCTGTGGGTTCGGGGATGTTAGAGAGGGCAGGCACTTCCCCCGAATGACGCCTTCTCTCTACCCTTCCGAGAGTCCCTCAGGCAAAGCACTTTTTTTCGCCAGCGACCTGCATGCAGGCATTCCTTCCCCCCAAGAAAGCCGCAGCCGAGAAAAGCACTTCATAACTTGGCTGGAGACTCACGCCGCTGAGGCTGCCGCTTTCTACCTACTGGGCGACCTATGGGATTTCTGGTTTGAGTACAAGCGAGCTGTACCGAAAGGACAAGTCCGCCTCCTGGGTGCCTTGGCTGCGCTAACCGATGCAGATATTCCGATTTTCTTCCTGCCTGGTAATCACGATCAGTGGCTTACCTCATATCTCTGCGAAGAAATAGGACTTCGGATATTATCCGACCCATGGGTAGCGGAATGGAGGGGACAAATGTTTTTCCTTTCGCACGGGCACAGGCTCGGTCCTTTACCATGGACTGACCGCCTCGCTAACGCCATCATGAGTCAGCCCTTCCTTCAAAGGCTTTATCGCTGGATTCATCCTGACCTCGGGCTATGGATAGGACGCTACCTCTCTAATCGCAGCCGAAACGCCCATTCTCCTTTGGACGATATGGATTTAGGGGAGAAAGAATATCTGCGTCAGTTTGTGCGCACTCACAAACCCACCGCAGACTGGTATATCTTCGCTCATCGCCATTTGCCTCTCTTTGAGCCTATTCAGCAGAGCTATCTGATTGTTTTGGGGGACTGGATACGCCGCTACACTTATCTGCGTATAGACGAGGATGCAGTCGGACTATGGCGGTTCTCCCCCCTGCATGAGAAAGTTATTCTGCGGGAAATAAGCTATGCTTCTGTGGGCTAAACTGGTTCTTCAGATACATACATGGCTGCTTCCATGTGAATCCTCGCTTTTCGCTGTAGATGCGGTTCATAATGTTTATCTCTGGTGTCCTCAAGAAAAAGCACTCTACAAACTCTGGGCGCCTACTTATGATTCGGTTTCTCGGATAGGGGGAGCTCCTGGGAGTGAAGGATTCTTAGGAGTTACCAGCCTCGTGCCCACAGGCAATCAACAACTCTACGTCTTAGATGCCGAAGGACAAAAGCTCTACCTCTTGGGTACTAATCTCCAGCCTTTACAAGAAGTGCCCTACGAAAACCTTCCCCCAGAAGTAGCAGGTAGTTATCCATGGCTTATGACGGTGGGAAGCGGAGGGGCGCTCTATCTGCTTCTGCGAGAAAGCCAAGAGATTGTCAAGATAGACCCCTTTGGGCGCGTACTGATGACTTTCGGCGGGAAAACCTATGGCGATGGGGCTATCGTCGCAGGTACCGCCCTGCACGCAGAAAACGAAAAAATCTACGCAGCCGATACACTCCGCCGATGCATTCTAATTTATGATAACTGGGGCAACTTCTTAGAAGCTCTTCCTTTTCCAGAGGAGGCACAGCAGGGCATAGTCTCTGCTCATTATCCTATTTTTTGGGGGCGCCAAAAAATATGGGTCGGGGAAAAAGAGATAGAGATTCCTTTTACTCCGAGTCAGGTTTGGCTTCAAGGGGAGCGCTTGTACTGGATGAGTGGGCAGCAGATGGGCTGGCTTCTGCGACCCTAAGCCGAAGAAGATACGGCTCAAATAAACTGCCTACGTAGATAAAGCTCCCGACAGGAAGGGCTCCGCTGGCTGTAGCATATTGCCCAGAAGTAGCCTGATATACAGTGCGTGTGGTATAATTTCCTGTGGAGGAGAGGCGCACTTCCACGATAGACCATCGGCTGCGCCCCTTGCCAAAAGCTAACGCACGCGCCCATGCATTCATTCGTTTGTGGCAGAGCACCCAGACCACCGAATCAGAGAGCGTGTATAAATTATCGGGATAACCCGGCAAACGAATACGCCGTATCCAAGTAAGCCGAGGTTTATCTTTCATTTCCTCCTGATATACCCATATAGCTCGGCGAAAAGCTACACTTACCCAAACTTGCCTTTCGGAAGGTAGGTAAGTCATTCCTGCGGCATAAGGGATACGGTCAGCAACTTTCCAGCAGTCTCCGTCTCGGCAGAAAAAGATACTACTGCGAACCTTACGAATAAAGAATCCTACTACCAAATGCCAGTAGGCTGCGCCTTTGCGATCGTTTGCTACGTAAAAGGAGACGGAGTCTATAGGCAAGACCGATTGAAGAGAGGTGAAATCCGAATGGCTCCAAATAGAGGGCTGGATTAGCTTTTCCCCTGTCCAAGTATAACGCCAAACCTGTGTAGGACGAGGATACCCATGGAGAAACCAGAGATAGGGCGCCTGGTACGCTAAGCCAAAAGGATGCCATGTTTGTCCTTCAGGCGTTACTTCTTTGAGAAATGGAATGCTTTCTTCTCCATGAAAGTAGAAGAGATACCCGCCTATACTACTATCCTGCATACTGGCTCGGCGATCATAGGCAAACACCCATAAATGCCCCCCACTCTGCGCAAAGCTCTCACATCCTGGCAGAGTGAGAAGCGTGTCCCATATTTGGGCTTTTAGGGAAAGTAAGCTTTGGACGCTTGCCAGTATCGCTCCAACTCCTCTATGGAACATGAGCGGAAGTCTTTTTGCTGTTTTTCCAGTTCGGACTCCATCCATGCGAAGCGCTGACGAAATTTACGGTTAGTGGACTGGAGAGCGCGTTCGGCATGAAGCCCCAAATGGCGCGCCAGATTCACTAACACAAACAGCACATCCCCTAACTCTTGAGCCGCCCGAGTAGAGTCTCTTTGCTCTAATGCTTGGCGCATTTCCTCTAATTCCTCATACAATTTAGGCATCATAGATTGCGGAGAAGCCCAGTCAAATCCCCAAGCGGCTGCTTTTTCCTGCAACCGGTGAGCCTGGATGAAAGGAGAGAGGCGTTCAGGTACGCCAGCCAAAGCGGAATTAGAGTTCTGCTGGCGCTTGAGGGCTTCCCACTGGGCTATCACGGCTTTTGCATCCATCGCTCGCTGCTCCCCATATACATGGGGGTGGCGCGCGATGAGTTTGTGGATGAGTCGCTCTACCACCTTCTCAATATCGCTCAGTCCTTGCTCTTGCGCCAACTGCGCATAAAAGAAAACATGTAGCAGCACATCCCCGAGTTCTTCGGTGATAGCGTCGGGATTTGCTTGTTCTATCGCCTCCAGCAGCTCCGCGACCTCTTCCCACGTCAGTGGGGCCAGACTTTGGAAGGTTTGGCTGCGATCCCAAGGACACTGTTGGCGCAGTTCTGCCACCACATCCCGCAGCCGCGAAAAAGCCTCCACTTCGCAAAGATACGACTTCAGGGTAAAAAAGACTGAGAGACTTGCTGCCACGTTGGGGCTTGGGCAGGATCAGCGAGTATTCCCCTCCCTACTACTAATAGCGCTGGAAAAAGCGGGGCTTCTTTCGGTATTTGGGCTCTTTGGGCGCCCAGCCCCGGAACTAATAGCCAATCTTCGGGATATATTTGGCGCAGAAAGTGAAGCTCATGACTATAATGCGCACCCCACACCCACCCTATCCATGCTGGCGTAGCTTGAGGCTTCTCTCGCAAGATAGCCTCTACGACTTGAGCTTGCCAAGCGGGCGCCTCCGTAGTGCGCAAAAGAACAAAAACCCCCTTTTGGGCTCGGTACAGAAAGGGACTAAGGGGCTCCCACCCCAAGTAGGGATGAACAGTGATCGCATCAAAGCCCAGCTCATCCCAGAAAGCATGCGCATAAGCGGTATTAGTATAGGCTATATCGCCTCGTTTCGCATCGGCAATAGCCAGTGTGTCCGAGGGCAAAGCCTGCCTTATCCTGCGTAGTAGCCCCCATCCCGCTTCCCCCCACCGCTCATAAAAGGCAGTATTGAGTTTGTAAGCTATCGCATAGTCCCTTGTAAGCCTTATGACTTCTTGGAGATAACTTTCTACCGCATCTAATCCCCGCTGCCACACAGAAGCCGGTATCACCTCTGGAGAAGGGTCTAAGGCTACGCAGAGAAGCGTTCTCTTTCGCAAGGCGACTTGCCTGAGGTCCGCAGCAGTCATCGCAGGTCTATCACCTGAACCCCAGGGTATTTCTTCACATCAAAAACAAAAACAGAGTCTGGTATTACTTGCGTATTGTAGTCCCGAAGTTCATACTCTACCACCGTACCATCGCGATTAGAAATACGCATTCTTTGGGGCAGTTCGGTTTGCGCCTCTACCCATACTTCCACCCGAAAGTAGTCCGTTCGCTCACTGATTGGAAAGAGCGAGATTTTATGAAGCGTACGCCCTTTATATACTTCCGTTTTATCAAAGCGTACCTTCATGTCCTCATCGTATATGCGGAAAATACGATCCAAACTGAAACTCTCTTTCGGATCATATCGGGATATATTGACCTCCTTTTCTTTTTTGAGGAAATGCCAGACTGTCTTGCCATCGGAAAGGATAGCCATATCGCCTAAATCCACGGAAAACTTGTTCTGACGGGGGCGATAGCGGAAAGTACCATTTTTCTGAATGCGATTATGGGTGGTATCGGCCCTGTTCTCCACGATATAGGAGAACTGCACAGTCATATAATCCATATTTTTGAGCTTTTTCTTGGAGCGGGCGATGAGTTTGTCAGCACGAGGGTCTACTTGCGCCCAAACCAAACTGATCCACAATAAGCAGCGCACTCCTCAAAGTTAGGGGATTTCTCGCTATCTTAGCCTAATGAAGCCGATTGTACCCCAAAAAGCCCCTTATGGCTTAGAGTTAGAGGCGGGTACTTATTTCTGGTGTGCGTGCGGACGCAGTGCTCAGCAGCCCTTCTGTGATGGTAGTCATAAAGGCACAGGCATAAGCCCTTTTCGGTTTGTCTTAGAAGAAAAGCGCAAGGTATGGCTCTGCGGCTGCAAACATACCCGCAAACCTCCCTTCTGTGATGGCATGCATAAGGCGCTTTAGTCTTTTCTTAGGCATTCTCCAAGCCCAAGCCCTACCCGATAGCATATGGTTTCTTAGCCATGGGGGAGATACCCTAAGCCTGACCGTTCTTCAGCTCAAAGGAAACTGCTGGGGTACCACCCTGTACCTGCGCCGGCCTGCGGGATGGCATCCTATTCGCTATGATACTTTCTGTGTAGATGAACGGCAAAGACTTACACTTCACCTGCGGTATGATAGCACTGGTTCTGGCTTACTAAGCCGGGTAAGGGGAGCTTACCCCTCACCGAGAGAAGCTATATTCACGCAGGACCAATACGAATCGCCCCAGGGCGGCTGGATTCCAGGGATTAGACTACATCTCTGGGGCATAAGCCAACGATGGGATAGCATGCTCAGCGGCTGGTATGGAATCTGGTTCTTAGGAGCTAACTCCATTCAGGGTAATGCCCTCTGGTGCCATCCCCTCATGACAAGCATACCTCAGTGGGGCGATAGCTTATTATATGAAGAATTTTTCCCTTCGGTTTCAGTTTTCGTAGAGAGAGGAGGATATGTCAAGGTTGTTCGTTCTCAAATAGGATGCGACACTATCTTGTCATACGAAGGATTGCGTCTAAACCCCTCCATCCAAGGAAGCCATACCTTGTGTAAGGATGCCATTTCTCAGCTCATAGCCGCCCATGAATCCCTAAGGATAGACACTATCCGTGTAAGTATAAACCGAAACCTTAGCTATACTGCCCAGAGACAGGTTGAAGGAGAGTTTTTCACTATTCGCCGCTATACACTCGCAGGGCAACTTCTCAGTACCTCCACTTATACTTTGCGCTACAACTGGGACTCCAATAGCAGACTTACTAAGGCTCACTATGTGACAGGGGTTTATTACCTGCGCTATGGTAGGACGCAGATAGTCGGTCTGCCTGATATAACTCCATCCTCCAGCTGGGACTTCAGCAAGTCCCGCATACGAATATATACTCTCCTTGGCTCTTACTTAGGCGAAGTGATAGATAGTAGCGACATTCCCCCCGACTTAGCCCCCGGCCTCTACCTGCTTGAAGAGAGCGGCACAGTTCGCAAGGTATTTTTATCGCCTTAGCTAAGAAGGAAAAGAGCTAGGGACTTGACAGTTGATTTCTCTCTTATATGGCAGCTGCATAACGCCTCTATGAGAGAAAAGCGTGCGAGCATAGTTCGGAGACTCTACTTGAAGAAGCGGTACCGCATCCCATTTCTCTATGATATTCTTTCCATCGTATAAGGTTATACGCCACTGATAACTTCCAGGAAGTAGAGGAAGTAAAGGGAAATCATAAGACAGCTCATAAGTCCCGGGGAGCAGCGGGTCTAAAGAGGCTATGTCGCTCCATAATAAATGTCCTTCTGAGTCATGAAGGTGCAGCGTATAATGAGGCGAACGAATGCTTGAGTCAACTCTCAGCACAAATATAACTTGAGCGGCGTTGGGGGCATGGAGCACATAGTTTTGCTGGGAAGGACCCAAATACCAGTGAAGGAACTGCGCTGGAAGTACATTTATGCCCGAGGTTGAGTGGGTAGAGCTGTTTGAGAGAAGAAGGGACCGCTCATAGTGAGGAATGACTTCATCAGGCGTACCTATCATGCGAACCCTACCTTGATGCAGCCATATTACTCTGTGGCATATCTTTCGGATGAGGTCCATCTGATGGCTCACAAACAAAATGGTCCTGCCAGAACTCCGGGATACTTCTTCCATTTTCTGCAAGCACTTTCGCTGAAAATATAGATCACCTACCGCCAGAGCCTCATCTATGATGAGTATCTCGGTTTCTAAGTGAGCCGCCACTGCAAATCCCAAGCGAGTTATCATCCCACTTGAGTAGTGTTTTATAGAGGTGTCTATGAAACTTTTTAACTCGGCAAAACCTACAATATCATCAAATTTCTTCCGGATTTCTTGACGAGTCATCCCTAAAAGGACTCCGCTAAAATAGATATTCTCGCGACCCGTGAGGTCAGGATGGAAGCCAGTGCCTGCTTCAAGTAGGCTTCCTACTCGCCCGCGTATGTAAGCTTTACCTTTAGTAGGACGCGTTACCCGAGTGAGAATCTTGAGCAGCGTACTCTTGCCGGAGCCATTTTTTCCAATGATTCCCACAACCTCACCCTGCATGATCTCTATGGAGACATCTTGAAGAGCCCAGAGGTGTTCTTTGGGCTTTTCTTTAAGGATATTGAGGGGATTGCGAAGGAAACTATGGATCACTCCTCTTAGAGTGTCCTCCGGAATAGATTGATCGATATAATACCGCTTACTCAGTTCATGTGTAGAGATGACTACTGTAGAGCTCATAGCATGTCCATGACCTTACTTTCGTATCTATGGAAGAAGATAAGCCCAACTACGAGAATAACTACTATAAAGACAACCGAGATACTCAGATAAGTGAGAGGCTCTCCTTTACCTGTAAGACTCCAGCGGAAGCCGTCTATGATGCCGACCATAGGATTCAACGAGTAGAGATTTCGCCATTTAT
>JANWZJ010000038.1:0-6337 GCA_025054525.1 Bacteroidia bacterium
GGGAACGGATAGGGTCGGAGGGTGGGATGCCCTTGGAGGTGATGGAGATAGAGGTGAGCCAACCTTTCTCGGCGTTGGCGCAGCTCTTCCCAGCGTTCGGTTTGGGCTAAGGCGACGGCGGCTTGGAAGTCGGAGAGCATGTAGTTCCACCCCAGCTCTACGATTTCATAGTCCCAAGGGGAGTGCGGGGCGCGCTGGATACCATGTTGGCGCAAGCGGCGGGCTTTTTCGGCTAAGGCTGAGTCGGCTGTGAGCAGAAAGCCCCCTTGTCCTGCCGCTATGGGCTTCGTAGCATGCAGGCTAAACGCCGCTATGTCTCCGAAAGTACCGCAGGGCTGCCCCTTATAGTACGAGCCTAACGCATGACAAGCATCTTCTATGAGAAAGAGTCCATGTCGTTCTTTGAGAGCGAGGATTTCATCCATAGGGGCGGGTACGCCTGCATAATGCATTACGATAATCCCACGGGTATGGGGGCTGAAGCGCTCCTCTATGGTAGCGGCGCAGAGATGCAACGAAGGGGAGACATCCGCCAGCACCGGAATACCCCCGGCATGTATGACTTCCGAGGCTGTGGCACTAAAAGTCCAAGTGGGAAGGATGACTTCGCCGGTTTTTTTCTCTAAGAGGAGGTGTAGGGCGAGGTGGAGAGCCGCGGTACCCGAGCTCACTACTACCGCTTCTCTGCCGAAAAGAGCGGAAAGACGCTCTTCCAGCTGGGCTACCCACTTGCCACCGCCCCAGTAGGCTTCTTCTAAGGCTTGGAGGAGGTAAGCGCGCTCTTTGTCCGAGAGAGAGGGACGGTGAAAAGGTACTTCACACTTCATATAAGGCTAAGAGATCAGGGGCTAAGGCTTGGACCCAGTAGCGTCCGCGTTCGGGTACTTCTATGGGGTCGCCCGGCGCTAATATCCTTCCTCCGAAATACATCCAGTCAAACAGCACTTCAAAGAGGGAGTGAATCCAGCCGGCTTCGTTAGGCTGGGAGAAGGGATGGGCAAGCTCAGGCAATCCAAACTGTCCGTAGCCGTAAGTGCGCAGCCAAGCGAAGGTAGAGACCCCTTGGGCTAAATCGGCAAGGGCGGGTTCAACGGTGAAAGGTAAGAGACCTGTCCATAAGTGCAACGGAGGCACTTGGCGGGCTGTAGCTTCCAGCCCCTCTAAGAAAATCTTGGCTGCCCAGCGGGCGTGGTGGGCCGTACGCGCCCAGGGATTGGCGATCCCCACAATCGCTGGTACCTCTAATATGCGGCGGTAAGCCGTGAGCATCGCTTCTATGGGGTCCGGCTCTAAGGCTACTTCCTCTATGAAATAGGCGCTATGCTGGCGAAGCAGCGCTTTTTCTTCCTGATTCCAGAGGCTGCTTTCTATAGTTTGGGAGGCGAGGGGTTTGGGCAGGGGCGCAGGAATAGCCCCTTCTATGGGATACGCTAAGAGAAAGTAGAGTTGGGTGGTGCGCATCGGGGATAAGGAGGGATTTGGGAGAGGAGCTCGCCCGTGGAGGCTTTCCAGCACCAGACACCTACCGGGCTCACAATAGCAAGGTGATGCACCGGAGATAAGAAAGCGGCATAGCGGCGCAGTTGTAGTAGCGCTTCGGCGGTGTGGTGAGGGTGCGCTTTACATTCGGCTAAGAGCCAGAGGCTGCCATCGGGCAAAGCCACCGCTACATCTAAGCGTCCTCCGCTGACAGGATATTCTACTTGGATGCTGGAGAGAGGGTATCCCTCTGCTAAAAGCAATTGAATAAAACGCTGACGTATGGCTTCTTCGGGTGTAGCGGCGACGGGGCGCCGGCGCACCTTATCCCATACCTTTCGGCTCAAGGGACTACCTCTTGCCCCTCTGCGTGCATCGTACGGCCTTTCACGCTGTGGATGTTATTCTCTATGCGGAAGGCATAGCGCTTGCCAAACTGCGGATTGCGCATAGTGTCCAGCCACTTCAAGCGAGAAGCGAGTTTGTCTTTTTCTACCAGAAGCCGCTCCTTCGTGTAAATCGCATCCTCCCGCGCCCGAAACACAAAATCATACTCCCCACTCATCACAATCGCTTCTTCGGGACAGACCTCCTCACACAAACCACAATAAATGCAGCGTAACATGTTTATCTCAAAAACCGCCGGATAACGCTCTTTGGGGTCGTCTGTCTCAGCCGCTTGCATATGAATAGCTAAGGGCGGGCATACCCGAGCACAAAGCCCACACGCTACACACCGCTCTTTGCCATTCTCCGCTACCAACACAGGACGACCCCGAAACTCCGGGCCCAACTCTATCTTCTCTTCGGGATATTGCACGGTGAAGCGCTTCTGGAACATTTTCCGCAGCGTGTAGCCTAATCCTGAGAGGATAGCAGGGAAGTAGAGTCTGTCCCACCAAGTGAGTGTGCGCTCATTAGGGGGAGCTTTGCGGATTTGGACCGCCATACCCCAAAGAACACAAAAATCCTCCACCTTTGCAAACAATCCTACCTATGAGGGCATTTCTATTTTGGGGGCTGATTTGGGCACAGAAGTCATACTTCCAACAGAGAGTAGAATATCAAATCCGTGTGCGATTAGACCCTACTCGGCATGAGCTTCATGGGTTTCTGCGCCTTACCTACCACAATCGCAGTCCTGATACCTTGTATGGCTTATACTTTCACCTCTGGCCGAATGCTTACCGAGACCGCCGCACGGCTTTTGCTAAGCAGATGCGGGCCACCTACAAGCGAGACTTTCTCTACGCTCGGCCGCAAGAACGAGGCTGGATAGATAGCTTAGCTTTTCGTGTGGAGGGGGAGCCCGTGCGCCCTTTGCCCGCCGCCCAAGGCCCGAAGCCTGCCTCTGGCTATAGCCTTGAGCTTCTCCGATATGCTCCCGATGTAGTATGGGTGCCTCTCCCTAAACCCTTAGCCCCTGGCCATCAGACTATCATAGAAACGCCTTTTCGGGTGCGGGTGCCCTTATGCTTTTCTCGGATGGGGCGCGATCAAGTGCAATATCAAATCACCCAGTGGTATCCTAAACCCGCCGTTTATGATGCAAAGGGCTGGCATCCTTTGCCCTATTTAGACCAGGGGGAGTTTTACAGCGAATGGGGTCGGTATGAGGTGGAAATAGAAGTGCCTGAGAACTTCGTAGTAGGGGCTACGGGCGTGCTCCAAAATGAAGAAGAACGAGCATGGCTTCGCCAGCGGGAAATAGAAACCCGAACTTGGCTTAGCCAGCTGCCCGAGGGTCTGACTTCCCGAGAGTCTAAAGAGTTTCCGCCTTTACCCCCATGGAGTCGGGATGGTTTGCCTGCCTCTTCGTATAAAAAGCTCGTCTTTATTCAAGATAGCGTGCATGACTTTGCGTGGTTTGCGGATCCGCGCTACGGGGTGCTCTCCGATACAATAACCCTACCCCAAGGGAATAGAGTAGCCTGCGTGGCGCTTTTTCGGCTGGAATACGGTTCGGTTTGGCGCTATGCTCCCCAGTACATCGCAGAAGCCCTCCAAAAACTCACAAGTTGGGTAGGAGCTTATCCTTATGCCCACGCCACAGCAGTAGAAGGCGCCCTGCAAGCGGGCGGTGGAATGGAATATCCCATGATTACCGTAATCTCGGCTGGAGAGGATACTTCTACGCTGCGGGAGGTTATTGTACATGAAGTCGGGCATAACTGGTTTCAAGGAATGCTGGCTTCTAATGAGCGCCTCCACCCTTGGCTGGACGAAGGAATGAATACATATTATGAGCAGCGAATGATAACGGGGGAGGAGAGGGTGAGTATGGAATTAGGATTTAGGTCGGGTGGGTTGCAGAGACGACTGGGATTAGGCCAGGCCGACCTCAATATTGTAGAGGCGGCATTACATCACTTAGGGCTGATGCAGTCGCTTAGCCTCTCAGCAGAGAAATACAGCTCAGTGAACTATGGGCTCTCGGTGTATCAGCGCACGGGGAGCTGGCTAAGGTGGCTAAGCCGACAGGTGAGCCTATCCGCTTGGGACGAAGGCATGCAGCACTACTACCAGCAGTGGGCTTTTCGGCATCCCTACCCTGAAAACTGGGCACGAGCTGCAGAAGAGAAGGGAATACCTGGGCGAGCTTTTCTCTCTGTGCTATATGAGGAGCAGCCGCCTAACTTTCGCTTGCGCTGGAGACGGCTTAGCGACTCCCTCTACGAGGTGCGAGCAGAACTACGGAAAGGTAATCCAGCTTGGCGAGCTTTTCGGCTCTCGGCTCATGCAGAAGGACCTTATGGGAAGCAAGAATACCTTTTTCGGGTGGACTCAGCATCTTCAGTAACCCTTCCTGCGGGTACGAGACGCTTCGTACTCAATCCTGAACAGCTTCCCTTTGAGCGCAAGGTATCCGATAATAGTTTCCGCCCGAAGGGACTTTTTTCAGGTTGGCGAGGAATAGACTGGCGCATTTTGCCACTATCTTATACTGGTGTAGAGCGGGTAGGGATAGGTACCTTGCCTGCCATAGGCTACAATCACCGAGATGGACTGATGGTAGGGGCTTTTTTGAACTACGGACTTTTCCCCAAGCGCACACTGGAATGGCACTTGCTACCCTTGTATAGCCTACCGCGAAGGGAGATGCGAGGTAGCATAGGCACTACCCTGCGAGCCTTCCCTACTGGCAAAGTCCAACTGGTAGAAGGGCGGGTGCGCAGTGCTTATTTTGCGGGCTTCTGGCATACCCGAGTCAGCATAGACCTTACCTTACGAAAGCGATACGAAGTGCTAAGCTGGCGACATGTTTTTCGGGTCCGAGGTTATCATTTGGCGTTTGCGGAGGAAGGAGGCTATCGGTTTCGGCATATAAAAGCGCCAGCATATGCTGCCATAGACTGGGAGGCTCGCCGAGAAGAGCTTCTATGGCATATCTATGGTAAAGCATCGGTAGGTTATGCGGCAGGGGGGACCCTGCGGAGCGAGGTGGAGGGTGAGGTACTCTGGCGGCCTTTGAAGCGCTGGTATTTGTGGCTGCGGGGATACGGTGGCTGGGTAAGCGAAAATGCCCCAGACTATCTGCTTTTTAGGGCGACAGGTTTTGACCCTTTTGGTGAAATGGTGCTATTAGACCGCTTCCGAGAAAGTGCCAGCCGCTTATGGCGACAACAAATCCCCCAAACTCAAGGGGGATGGCGAGCACCCGTAGATACCTTGAAGGGCTCTACCCTCCTGGCTGTAAATGTTGAGTTTCCGTTGCGTTTATTTACTTTACGCGGGGATATGGGTTATCTTTCTTCTGCTAATCAGTCGTACTGGGGTATAAGCGTAGGTCTGCCTGTGGTTAAGATAAGGGGTAGGACTGTATTTGCGGGTTATTTCCCTATCGCAGGAAGTTTATACCAAGGGGGGCGTCCTCGTCGCTTCTCCGAAGTGTGGCGAGGCTACACATGGACGCTGGCGGTGCCTTTGGACCTACGCTGGGCTATACCCTGGTAGCTATGGCGCAGCGAACCGTAGCCATCACTGGAGGCACAGGACTTATAGGCCGGGCGCTCTGTCCAGTCCTTCTGGAGAAAGGATACCGAACGATAGTGCTTAGCCGTTCGGGTAGGGCTCCAGCTGGCGCTGAAGCGGTGCGATGGGATGGAAAAAGTATTCCTTCCGGTTTGCTTCCCTCGGAGGGCTTGTCAGCGATTATCAACCTGGCCGGCGCAGGCATAGCCGATAAACGCTGGAGCGCAGCCTACAAACAAGAGATTAGAGAAAGTCGCGTTCAGGCTACACAAGCCGTAGTCCAATGGCTGGAAAAAAACGCCCCACAAGTGCGTCTGATTTCGGCCTCTGCGGTAGGCTATTATGGTACTTCGCTTCTCAGAGAGAGAGTAAGTGAAGACTTTCCTTCGGGTAGCGATTTTTTGGCAGGGGTGGCTCGTGCTTGGGAAAGTGCGGCTTGGGATGCCCCCCGAACGCCAGTGATTTTCCGCATAGGAGTAGTTCTCAGTAAAAACGGGGGAGCTTTTCCCCAACTGCTTAGAGGCTTTCGCTTAGGGGTTGGAAGCTATCCTGGTCCTGGGGAACAGGGCTTCTCTTGGGTACACATCGAGGATGTAGTGCGGGCTCTGATATGGGTGCTGGAGCACCCTGAAATAGAAGGCGTACTTAATCTCACAGCCCCTATTCCGGTAAGTATGCGGGCCTTTGCTGAGGAGGTGGCGCGCCGGCTCAATATCCGCATTTTGATTGCGATACCACCTAAGGTCTTGCACTGGACGTTAGGAGAGTTAGCGGATATGCTGGTGGGGGGGATTTATGCGGAGCCTGTACGGCTGTTGGAGGAGAGGTTTGTGTTTCGGTATCGGACGGTGAAGGAGGCGTTGGCGGAGCTTTTAGGGTGAGGTTT
>JANWZJ010000038.1:6347-13602 GCA_025054525.1 Bacteroidia bacterium
GTGTGGGGCGGGGTGGGGGGGGGGGGGGGGGGGGGTGTTTTTTGGGTTGGGGGGGGGCGGCGCCGGGGGGGGGGGCGCCCCCCCCCCCCTCACCATATACCCCTCACAAACATCCCCGTGCTCAGTTCCCTCCCGTCCTCCGCCCGCAGCGTAAGCTCCCCTATCTCTATAAAAGCCCGCTCCGGAAGCACTTGGCGAATAAGCTGATAAAGCATGTAGGGAAAAAAGAAGTCGGCACTGTAAATGTTGAGCAAAAACAGGCCTGCTTCTGGACTTAGGAGGGTAGGAAGGTGTTGGAGGAGGGAGGGTAAGTCTTTTTCCAGTTTCCAGCGTTTGCCTTGGGGGCCTGTGCCATAAGCAGGGGGGTCTAATAGAATAGCTCTGTACTTTTTCTCTCGGCGGGCGGCACGCTGCACAAAGAGGCGGGCATCTTCGGGAATCCAGCGAATAGTGGAAATGCCATTGAGTTGGGCATTCTCGGCTGCCCAGGTGATAGCGCTTTTGCTGGCATCTATGTGGATGACTTGAGCTCCGGCTATGGCAGCCGTGATAGAAGTTACTCCCGTATAAGCGAATAGGTTGAGTACGGGAGCGCCTGGCCATTGCAGCAGCGCAGAATACAGCCATTCCCAATGGGGGGCCTGTTCAGGAAAAACTCCCAAATGTTTGAACTTGCCACTGCGGACCCAAAGTCGTAAGGTCCAACCTTTGCCTGGGTAGCGGATTTCCCATTTTTCAGGGAGGGGGGGCTCCCACTCCCCGGTATAGCTGCCCGTAGCTTGGTAGCGGTGCTGGGCCTTCCAAGTAGCCAGGGCTTGCGCTGGTCTGCCTAAGGCGCGGGGGTCAGGTCGCTGCAGGGAGATAGGTCCCCATTGTTCCCATCGCCACCCCTCTCCAAAGTCTATGAGCTTATAGTCCTTCCAGTTTGCGTAGAGAACTTGGTATTCCACGCTGCGAAGGTAGGCATGCTACCTTTGGACTGGTGCGACGGGACGCTTGGGCGTATGGAGTAGGCACAATTCTCCATCGTATTCATCCCCTCAGCGAAAATCTTCTACTTACGGCGCTCCTCCCCATAGAGGACTTCGGACGCTGGAGCGTTGCGTCTGCATTTTACATAGGAATCGTAAGTCTCATGCATGGAGGCGTACCTGCGGCAGTGCTTCGGTATGTGCCCCTTTATCCTCAGGCGAAGGAGTCGCTGCTGCGTTATGCGCTTCTGCGTATCACGGGCTGGGGTGTAGGCGGTATAATCTTCTTAATAAGCCTGACACTCACGGTGGAGAGGGATGCTCGCCTTCTTTTAGTAGCCCATGGACCTGCGCTCATAGCGGTACTATGGGGTGAAACTCTACGCGCCTATCTGCGCGGAGGATATGAGAATGTTGCTTTTCTGAGGTGGCAGGCGATAAGTGTGCCTGTAGGGCTTGGGCTTCTGGGGGTCTTAGCTGCCGAACAAGGGCTCATAGGCGCTGCTATCGTGCGTCTTCTTCAACCGCTATGGGGGCTTTTACCGCTACTGCCTTACATAGTTCGGGCTCTACGCGCACCCGTACAGACTTTCCCAGGTTTCAATCACTTCGGATACAACTCTCTCTGGGGCAACTTGGCCCTGGAGGGAATTTTCTTTCTGCCGGGATGGTTTATCGGGTGGAGAGGCACAGCGGAAACCGCTGCGTACTGGCGCTGGGCTACGCTCATTCCCCTCAATCTTCGCTCCCTTTTTGCTCAAGCCGTCATGTACTTCTATCCGCACTGGGTACAAATGTCTTATCCTCCTCTCCAGTGGTACAAGCGATATGCGCCCTACCTTCACGGAGCGGCTTGGGGGGTGGGGCTATCTGTAAGTACGTGGGGACTCTTCTGGGCTATATTCCCAGGAGAGGCTTATTTGCCAGCACGCCCCTACTTCTTCTGGGGGACTGTAGTAGGGTATCTTTGGAGCACAGAAGCCCTGCTTTTCCCTAATCTGCTCTCTGCTCGGGGGAAAATCCAGCTCTATAGCCTTGCTTATGCTGGGGGATTGCTCGTAGCTCTCCCTTGGTACGGGTGGGCTGGTGAAAGCCTTGCTATGTACCTTATAGGCTTAGGGGCAGCTGCAGTTAGCGCTGCGCTTGTAGCGGCCTACTTCTTATGGAGGGATAGATATTCGTAGCTTTGTCCGCTATGGCTCTTCTCACCCTTCGCTGGCAAGGAAAAATCCAGCAAGCCGAGGCTAAGCCCGATGAGCCCCTGTATGCGCCTTTACAGAGATCAGGACTGCCCGCTGGTACAGAAATCCTCACCGCTCGCACTTCTAAAGGCATTCACGAACTCCAAGCCCTCATAGGAGACGCAACCGAATTTGAACTTTTGGGCTGGGATAGTCATGAGGCAAAAAGCGTTTTCTGGCATTCCAGTGCCCACATCTTAGCCGAAGCTATCCTCCACTTTTGGCCCAAAGCGAAACTCACCATCGGCCCACCAATAGAGAATGGCTTCTACTACGATATAGACTTCGCAGGAGATGCCCCTACGCCAGAGGATTTTCCACGGATAGAACGCCGTTTCTTAGAGTTATCGCAGCAGCCTGAATACTTCGTTCGCCGAAAAGTCTCTAAAGAAGAAGCCTTGGCTCATTATACTGCCCTGCAAAACCCCTATAAGGTAGAACTCATTCAAGAGTTACCTCCTGATGACATTACTTTCTACGAATCGGGAGACTTTGTAGATTTGTGCAAAGGTCCGCACTTGTGGCACTCGGGCCCTATCAAGGCGGTCAAGGTATTATCGCTGGCGGGTGCTTACTGGCGGGGAGATAGCCGAAATCCTCAGCTTACTCGGGTCTATGCGATTAGTTTCCCTTCCCAAGCCCTACTGGAAGAGCACTTGCGCCTATTAGAAGAAGCCGCTAAGCGAGATCATCGCCTGTTGGGTAAGCAATTAGACTTGTTTTCGTTTCACGAAGAGGGGCCAGGCTTTCCTTTCTGGCATCCCAAAGGCATGGTCCTCATGAATACTCTCCAAGAATGGCTTCGTCGCAAGCTCCTACGCTCCGGCTACCACGAAATCAAGACTCCCATTATTCTCACGCAGCGGCTGTGGGAACAATCCGGGCATTATGAAAACTATCGGGAAAACATGTATTTCACCCAGATAGACGAAGCCCCTTTTGCTGTAAAGCCGATGAACTGTCCGGGAAGTACGATTGTATATCGTACGCAGCTTCGGTCGTATCGGGACTTGCCGCTGCGACTCTTTGAGTTTGGGCTGGTGCATCGGCATGAGCTATCGGGGGTGCTTACTGGTCTTTTTCGGGTGAGAGCCTTCACCCAAGATGATGCCCATATTTTCTGTACCCCCGAGCAAATTCAATCCGAAATCGCCAACCTCCTCCGCCTCGTAGAGAGTGTATATAATGCATTTGGCTTCCAGCAGCGGGAAGTGTATCTCTCTACTCGCCCTGAGAAGTATATCGGCTCGTTAGAGCTGTGGAATCAAGCCGAAGCCTCCTTAGAAGCCGCTCTCCAAGCCGCAGGCGTCCTCTATCAAGTCAATCCGGGGGATGGGGCTTTTTACGGGCCGAAGATAGACTTTATCGTTCGGGATAGTTTGCAGCGGCGGTGGCAGCTCGGCACGATACAGTTAGACTTTTCTATGCCGAGGCGCTTCGGTCTGGAATATGTAGGCACCGATGGACAAACCCATGTGCCTGTGATGATTCACCGAGCAATTTTAGGTTCGTTTGAGCGATTCATAGGGGTACTTTTAGAACATACAGGTGGTGAATTGCCTCTTTGGCTGGCGCCTGTGCAGGTGAAGGTTTTACCCGTGAGTGATAAGTTCTTAGGGTATGCTCAAGAGGTAGCTCAGCGCTTGGAGAAAGCTGGGCTGCGTTATGAAGTAGATTTCAGCCAGGAGAAGCTGGGGAAAAAAATTCTTTTCGCCGAGCAGGAGAAAGTGCCCATGATATGGGTGGTGGGGGCTAAAGAAGCAGAGCAAGGCACGGTAGCGGTGCGCGATCGGACTCAACGCACGCAAGAGGAGGGTGTGCCTTTGGATGCGGCTATTGCCGCCCTTCAAGAAAAAGTGCAGTCCCCTCATGTGTAGGGAAGGGTTATCTTTGTGCCATGCAGAGGGTGGGACGCATTCCCTTGATTGAACCCCGATGGGCTCTTAGTCGCGAGCTTTTCCGCTCCACAAGCTGGGGAGGCTTCGCTATGACTACCTTATGGGGCTGCCCCACTCGGAAGTACCATAGCTGGTTCTCATTATGGCGTGGTTTAGAGCGGTATGAGCTTCTACCCCAAATCCAAGAAGAACTTCACCTCAAAGAAGGTACTTTTCTTCTTAGCACCCAACATTTCCACGGAAAGCTGGGATGGGAAGGGTATCGGCATTTAGAGGAGTTTCGCAGGGGGAGTGCTTGGAGTTGGACTTATCACATAGGTGAGCTTAGGGTGGAGCGTACCCTCTATCTCTCGCCAGATGTGCCTATATGGGTAATGCGATACACATTTTCAGAGGGAGTACTTTTTCGGTGGATACCCTTATGGGCGGTGCGCCGATGGCATACCCTGCGAAAAGAACCGCTCTCTGTGCGCCGCCAAGGACATAAGCTCTTCTTAGGCTCATCGTTTCAGCTTTATTTTCATGTAGAGCCTGTTCCACGCTTCATACCGTGGGAATATGCCTATGAAGGCGTGTATTATCCCCAAGAGGCTGCACGAGGTTATGAAGCTACCGAGACCCTCTATGCTGCGGAATGTTGGGAGTGGCGCCTACATGAGCCAGGGACTATTACGATTCAGTTTGGCTTGCAAGAGGAGCCCAAAACGCTTGTCTCCATCCCTGAATATCCTGAGGTCAAGGGTTCGCTGATAGAAACGCTGACCAGCGTCGCCGAAAACTTCTTCATCCATACGAATGAGGGGGAATATCTGATAGCGGGGCATCCGTGGTTTGGCAGTTGGGCGAGGGATACCTTTATCAGCTTGCCAGGACTTACGCTGGCGTTAGATGAAGAAGAACGATTTCATCGGGTGATGGAGACGGCTTTGCGGCATCTTTCGCCCGAGGGAAGGTTGCCGGAGGTGTTTCCTGCACAAATAGGGGCTCCCGATGCAGGGCTGTGGTTCTTTTGGACACTCATTCAAGCGGTGAAAATGGGAGTCTCCCCGACTCGTCTATGGGAACGCTACGGCGAAGCGATTCATCAAATACTGGTATATTATCTCAAATATCATGCGGGAGAAGATGGCCTTCTGCGGGTAGACGGGGCCAGCCCTGCTTCCTGGATGGATGCGGTAGTAGAAGGCAAACCTGCGGTGCCTCGGAAAGGAGCACTGGTAGAATGGAATGCTCTCTGGTATGCGGCCCTTCGGTTTGTGAGTGAGACGGCTCCTCAAGAAGGAATGCGATGGCGCTGGGGCTTAGCCGCTCAAAAAGTGCAAGAATCTTTCAAGCCTACCTTCTGGGAAAAAGCCAAAGGCTACTTAGCGGACTGGCGCAGTGCAGAGGAAGTAAGTTGGCAGGTGCGTCCCAATCAGCTTTTTGCGGCTGCCTTACCTTATCGCCCTATCAGCGAAAAAATCGCTGAGCTTATCTTGGAAACAGTAGAGAAAGACTTGCTTACCCCGCGAGGAATTCGTACGCTTTCTCCGGCTGACCCCGAATATCACGGACATTATGAAGGGTCTCAAACCGCCCGGGACCTAGCCTATCATAATGGTACGGCTTGGCCTTGGCTATTACCCAGTTATGGGGATGCTAAGATAGCTATCTGGGGTAAGGAAGCAGCCCTGCCCCTCCAAAAGCTACTTCAAGGGTTAGAGCAAGCTCTTTTTGAGTATGGGTGGGGGGCTATCGCAGAAATTTACGATGGAGATGCTCCGCATGTGCCTCGAGGCGCTCCCGCCCAAGCATGGAGTATCGCAGAAATCCTTCGTCTTCATTATACTTTATCGCGCCTATGAAGGTGTTGATGTTAGGGTGGGAGTTTCCGCCTCGGATTGCGGGAGGGCTGGCTGTAGCTTGCTACGGGCTGGTTCAGGGGCTTGCTCATCATAAGGTAGAAGTTACTTTTGTGATGCCCCTGCGCACTGGGGAAGAGCCCACCGATGGCTACCGCCTCTTGGGAGCAAATGAAATAGAAGTTCCCTTCACTCAGACTTACACTTTACCCCCTATCCTGCAGCAGGTTAGTTTCTATGGGGTAGAGACTTTCTTAGGTCCTTACTTGGAGCAGTTGGAAAAGCCCGTGCTTCAATTCACCGCAGTGCCAGAGCCAGTCTCTTATACTGCCGAAGGAAAGCTGTATTTGGAGTTCTCGGGCAAGTACGGAGCCGACCTTATCAATGAAGTATATCGGTATGCTTATGTGGTGAGTCATTTAGCGGAGCGGGTAGATTTTGATATTATTCACGCTCATGATTGGCTGACCTATCCTGCAGGCTTATGGCTCAAGGCTAAAACAGGAAAGCCGCTGGTCGTACATGTGCATGCTACGGAGTATGATCGCTCTGGCGAGAATCCACACCCGCATATTCGTGCCATAGAACGAGCCGGCATGGAAGACGCAGACCGAGTGATAGCGGTGAGCTTTTATACCCGAGCCCTCATAGCAGAAAAATATGGCATTCCCTTGGAGAAAATAGAAGCAGTTCATAATGCCGTACTTCCTAAGGATAGAGAGCCCTATCAGCATCCCCCCTCTAATCGTAAAGTAGTTACCTTTTTAGGGCGCGTTACTTTCCAAAAAGGACCTGAATATTTCGTAGAGGCGGCGGCGCGATTGGCAACGCATATGCCTGAAGTGCATTTTGTCATGGCGGGTACAGGGGACTTGCTGCGTGGGCTTATCCACCGCGTAGCTCAACTGCGCTTAGGAACTCGGTTTAGTTTTACCGGTTTCCTTCCACCCGCCGAAGTAGAAAAGCTCTTTGATATGAGTGATGTATATGTGATGCCCTCGGTATCCGAACCTTTTGGTATTTCCGCGCTGGAGGCGCTGCGGGCAGGAGTTCCTGTGATTGTGTCTCGGCAGTCAGGCGTGGCAGAAGTGCTTCCCCATGCGATTAAGGTGGATTTCTGGGATGTGGAGCGATTAGCAGATATGATCTATGGCGTTCTGCGCTATAAGGGCATTCGTCCTTTCTTCATTCGCCATGCACAGGCTGAGCTTTCTCAATTGCAGTGGGAGCGCTCCAGTGCCCGAGTCAAAGAAATATATCAATCGCTTCTGTCATGAAATATATATGCCTATATTTTCAAGTAC
>JANWZJ010000039.1 GCA_025054525.1 Bacteroidia bacterium
GATAAGACTCTCGCGAGGCGTTTTGGGCAGGCAGTGAAAAAGCACTGAGATACCACCGGAGGTTATTCGGCCATAACCCTGTGAGGGACTTGATGCGCCAGTACTCTTTGCGCTGGGGGCCTAATAGTCGCTCTATCCATCGCCTCATCCTTCCTCATATCGCTTAAACATTATGCAGGCATTATGCCCGCCAAATCCGAAACTATTACTTAGAGCATACCGAACTGGCTTTTGAACAGGATGATGGAAGGTATAGTTGAGATCGCATTCAGGGTCGTCTGTGAAGTGATTGATAGTGGGGTGGATGATTTGGTGATAGAGGGTGAGGACAGTAGCGACGGCTTCTACTGCGCCGGCTGCGCCGAGGAGGTGCCCTATCATGGACTTGGTAGAGCTAATGTGAAGGCGAGAAGCATGCTCGCCGAAGACTTCTTTGATAGCTTGGGTTTCCGAGATGTCTCCTAAAGGAGTGGAGGTGCCATGGACGTTGATATAATCCACTGCTTCGGGGGGTATTCGGGCGGACTGTAGGGCGCGACGCATGACAAGAGCTGCGCCTTTGGCACACGGGGCAGTGATATGGTGAGCATCCGCAGAAATGCCAGCCCCTACCACCTCGGCATAAATCTTGGCTCCCCGACGCAGAGCGTGTTCAAGTTCTTCTAAGACCAGAGCGCCAGCACCTTCACCCAGTACGAAGCCATCTCGGTCTTTATCAAATGGGCGACTGGCCGTTTTGGGGTCGTCATTCCGCTCAGACAAGGCTCGCATAGCGTTGAATCCCCCCACGCCCGCTTCATTGACAGCGGCTTCGCTGCCGCCCACAATCATCACATCCGCTATCCCCTGCTTGATAAGCAAAAATCCATCCGCTATGGCGTGGGAGGAAGAGGCACAGGCTGATACCGTGGCATAGTTGGGTCCGCGATAGCCATACTTGATAGAAATATGCCCTGCGGCTATGTCTATGATCATCTTGGGAATGAAAAAGGGGTTGAAGCGAGGCGTATCTCCTGCTTTGTAGCCTCGCATTTCTTCTATGAAGGTATAGAGCCCACCTATGCCGGAAGCAAAAATAACCCCCACCGAGTCTTTATCTATAGGGGCTTTTTCCAATCCTGCATCCCGAATGGCTTCATCGGAGGCTACAATAGCATAATGGGCAAAAGAGTCCATTTTGCGCAGCTCTCGTCTATCTATGTAGTTAGCAGGGTCAAATCCCTTGAGCTCGCAAGCAAAACGCGTGCGAAACCGAGAGGCGTCAAACTTTGTGATGAAGTCAGCTCCGCTGACTCCCTTGAGGAGGTTTTCCCAGTAGGTGGGGGTGTCTAATCCAATAGGCGTGAGTGCCCCCAAGCCTGTAACAACTACACGCCGCATTAAGCCTGGGCGTGTTCCTGAATATACTTAATGGCGTCGCCAACCGTCTCTATTTTCTCCGCCACTTCGTCTGGGATAGAAATGCCAAACTCTTTCTCAAACTCCATGATGAGTTCCACCGTGTCTAACGAGTCAGCACCCAGATCATTTGTGAAGGTGGCTTCGGGCGTCACTTTTTCAGGCTCTACGCCTAACTTGCTGACGATGATGTTTTTGACGCGTTCGTGAATCTGGCTCATAGGCTCTTGACTTTGCCGCAAAGGTAAGGAGTTTCGCGCTCATACTAAGGGAAGGGAAAGGGCTCGGTGAAGCGCAGGCAAAATCGGCTGGCCCGGTTGAAGGTAAGCCCAGCGAACTCGGGGCTGCGGAGAGTTAGAAGGAGTAAGATGGGGGGCAAGAATAAAACTATGCTTCTTTTCAACCTCGCGAAGGGGTACATATCCCCAGTGAGGGACTCTCTGCTCTTCGGGCATGTGGATATTTACCATTAGCACGAAGTGTTTCATCGCTACGGCTTGCAGAAGGTTCCATGGCTCTTCGTGAAAGAACATATCGGACAGTACAATAAGCAGACTCCGCTTTTTTTGCGTATGTAGGACCCACTGAAGGAGAGGACTTAGGAGGGAGTATCGTCCTCGGGGAACTTGGGTTCGGAGAATATCCAGGTAAGCCCAAATGAAAGATTCCCCTTTTTGCGCAGGAGAGAAGTATTCTATTTGGTTAGTGAAACTCAGCCATCGTACGCGATCGCCATTTATCCAGGCAGAGAGCGCTAAAAGCATAGCTGCTTCCCAGGTGAGTTCCTGTTTGGCGGGGTGGAGATTCATGGAGGGGCTTCGGTCTATAGCCAGAATGCAGGTGAGTTCTCGTTCTTCTTGTCCGAGGCGAAGGTAAGGCTGATTTTTGCGGGCGGTGAGGCTCCAGTGTATTCTGCGCCAGTCGTCGCCCGGCTCATAAGGACGCGCATCCGCAAACTCTATCCCTTCTCCCTTGAAGAAAGAACGATACGGCCCAACTAATAAACTCGCCACAGGATGCAAGAAACGCCAACTCAGCTTCTTTCGTCGCACGCAGTAAAGTTGGGTATCTTTGGCGGCGATGTCAAGGCAATTCTGGTTCTCTTGGGGCATTCCCTTGGGAGCTATCCTCCTTTTCAGCCTCCTTTACTTTTTGCCTTATTATCAAGGGTATCGCTTCCGAGCTTCCGACCAGTTTCAGTTAGGCTATACAACTTATCCGCTGGAGCAGCAGCAGAAAAAAACAGGAAAAATGCCTTTCTGGGACTTGCATGCCTTCAGCGGAATGCCCACTTATGCTATCAACTATGTGCCATCGGGAATATATTTCCCAACGCCTTACAATATAGTAGAAAGAATACTCCGAGAGTATCCACCCACTGCTCTCTTTGTAGGGCTCATGGGATTTTTTCTGCTTTTATGGGCAGAAGGAGCTTCTGGGGTGTGGGCATTAGCAGGGGCGTTGGCCTTCATACTCACGAGCTACTACACTAATATGATAGTAGCTACCCACTGGGGCAAAAGTAATGTGCTATTCACAGCACCCTATGTGCTGGCAGGCATAGCTTTTTTACATAAACAGCGTTGGGTCACAGGAATAGTTCTTTCTCTTTTAGGCTGGGCGGGACTCATAGGAGGTAATCACCCCCAGATGTTGTATTATGTACTTTGGCTCATAGCGGGGTACGAACTGGCATGGCTTGTACGCGCTTGGCGTGCGCGCCGTTTGAGTACTTACCTTAGGGAGGTAGGGGTCTTAGCAGGTACTTTCTTCTTTGGAAGCCTTTCCCAAATCGCTAATCTCTTTCCCTTTTACGAATATGGTAAATACTCCATCCGAGGAGCAAATGAGTTAGAGCGAGAAAAGGAGAATCCCAATTCTTCCACCACAGGCTTAGACAAGAGCTATGCTTATTCATATTCCGCAAGCCGAGCGGAAGTATGGACGATAGTGATTCCTGACTTCGTAGGGGGGACTTCTCAGGAAGATGTGTGGAAAAGGCTTGGCAGAAACTCAGCGCTCTATCAGGCCTTTCAACAGCAGGGTATTTCAGACATAAGCTTCCTCCGCCAGGTCCCTACCTATTGGGGAGGGAGTCCTTTCTCGGCTGGCTCTTTCTATGTGAGTGCTGTATTCTTTTTCCTAATACTTTTAGGTTGGATATATGGGCTGGATGCGATAGACTGGGCTTTACTTTATGTGAGTTGGCTCATAATACTGCTGTGCTTAGGGGCTTATGGCTATAGCTTATGGGCCTCAGTAGTATTACTGGGACTACCCGCCTTAGCTGCTTATGTCGCCCGCCGAATAGATAAACTCTGGCTCAAAGGCATTATAGCCAGTGCGATATTCCTAATAGGATGGGGAATCATTAGCTTGGTAGATAGTGATACCGAAAATACCTACAAGCTCACCGACTTGGCATTAGATTATCTGCCGTTTTACAATAAGTTTCGTGCTCCTTCCACGTGGCTGACTATTTTAGGCATGACTATACCATGGATGGGTGTGAGAGGAGTGTTCCGCTTTCTAGAGAACCCCCAAAAAGAACGCGGACTTATGGCATTAGGGCTTACGGTGGGCATACTGGTGTTAGTGGGTTGGGGGGCACCTCTGTGGGGATTTAGCTTTGAAGGTGCGCAGGATGCTGCGCTCCGTACCCAGGCTAACCTGCCAGACTGGTTCATGGAAGCCCTGCGTGAAGACCGCATCGCCATCGCTCAGCAGTCCACGCTACGAAGCCTGTTATGGGTAATTCTAACTGGGGGCGTTTTAGGACTTTTTCTTTTTCAGAGAATAAACGCCTTTATTGCGGGACTTCTAATAGCTTTTCTTGTTACAGCCGACGGATGGCTACTGAATAGTGCCTACTTCCCCCGCAAGGAAATTTACGTACGCAAGAAGGATGTGCCGCCTGCTCCTCCCATAGAGCCTTATGAGGAGGTTATTTTACGGGATACGCTCAAGCCTTATCGTGTTTTACCGCTTCACACGAATCCTTTCGTGGATTCTCGTCCGGGCGCCTACTTGGAGACGGTAGGGGGGTATCACCCTGCGAAGCTGCGTCGTTATCAGCAGCTCATAGGGACGCATTTGAGCCGCTTGGAACCAGAGGTACTGCGCATGCTGAATGTGCGCTATATCACGATGCGTCCCGGTGCCTCTCCTCCGCCAGCTTTCTATGATAGCTTGACCCAAAGTGCAGAGGGAGTGGTCATCTATCGCAGTCGGGATACCCTTCCGATTGCATGGCTTTCGCCGCGCTTGCGGGTATTTCCGCGCATAGACCAGACCTTGGATAGCCTGGGTCAGTATCCTGTGTATCAGACGACCTTAGTTTATGAAGGCGATTGGAAAAAACTTCCCTTTCCCCCTCAGGAAGGCCCTATTGCGCCAGAAGAAAGCGTAGTATGCACTCATAGGGAGTTTGACGAAGTGCGCTATAAGGTTCGCACTCGCCAGCCCCGCTTATTAGTAATGAGCGAAGTATATTACCCCGAGTGGAAAGCCGAAGTGAATGGTAAAGAATCCCCTATTATACCAGTCAATTTCATCTTACGAGGGGTAGCGGTGCCGGCAGGAGAGTCAGAAGTTCGGCTATTCTTTGACAGTAAAGTACACAAAGTAGGTACTGCTCTTTCGCTGATAGGTTCGGTAGGAGCATGGCTGATGATAGGCATACCGCTTCTGCTTACGCTGCGGCGAAAGAATCAGGCGTAGTCTGGCGTGTCCGACATTATACTCGGCGGCTCGCTTATATAGTAGAGACTTTCCATAGCTGGAGTGATTTGCCGTATGTCATAGTAGAGGATGAAGTTTGGACCAGCTACACTCCCCCCACAGGCTGGCGCATAGTCAGCTACGGAAGCCGAATAAAAGAGAAGGCCGATTGGGAGTTGCCTTACTCAGGATTCTTAGAGAAAGAAGGCACTCACTTTCTCCTACCCTCCTGGAATGAGGGAGGATTTTTTCCGGGAGAAGGGGATTTTGGATGGGATTTGCTGGCGATGGGGTTTTATGTACTTACCCTGTATCCCCTCTATGACTGGCCTTATGGGTATGATGAATGGGGCTTGTATGCGTGGCATCGTGCGCCTTTTTACGAGGCTCCCTTTTGGAAGGAGCCCTTCTTGCTGAAGAGATGGTATGAGCTGCTGGAAAGATTGGAACTGCATCTACCTAAGCCGCCTTTTCACTGGGAGATAGGTTGGGATATTGATCATCTGTATGCATGGAAGGGGCGGGATGGGCTGCGCTGGTGGCTGGGGGGTATTCGGCGAGGTAATCTGCACCTGCGTCTATTAGCCCGCTGGGGTAAAGTACCAGACCCCTATAATACCCTTTCTCTCATCACGGCGCATTTTCCCCCGCAGCATGCCCGATTTTTCTTCCTCCTCTCTCAGAAACATTCCCGAGATAGTCTGGTTTCGCCTTCTCACCCTGAACTTATTCAAGCAATCCAGAACCTCCATGCACAAGGCTACTGCATCGGCATCCATCCCTCCTTCACCACGCGGGAAAATCCTTCTCTACTTATTCAAGAGAAACACTTATTAGAACAGTACCTAAAGAAGCCCGTGGAGTGCAGCCGACAACATTATTTGAGATTTTTTGTGCCGCAGCTCTTTGTTTCTCTCGTAGAGGCAGGTATAAAAGAAGACTACACCCTGACTTTTCCTAAGAGAAGCGGCTTTCTTTTAGGCACTACGCTGCCTATACGGGCATACCGAGTGGATACGGATGAAGTTTTGCCCCTATGGCTGATAGGGCCTGCGCTTATGGATCAAGTCTATCTTTCCCAAGGGAAAGCAGCAGAACTTCCGCTGGAAGTATCCCGGCTGTTCTCTGTAGTCAAAGAAACGGGGGGGCGCCTCCACTTCCTGTGGCATAACTCCACCTGGGAGGCACTCCCCCTTACGATTTTCTTAGAAGCGCAGGTCAAATGAGTCTCTGCCTATCTCTTCATCACCGCGCATGAAGCGCATATACACGCGCCAATCCCCCGTCATGTTGAAGCCGAGCTTACCTGCGTAATGTCCCGGCTTGCCACTAACAGGAGTGGCGTCTTGGGTGCCTTGCGCTCCGTGTCCCATACTCGGCATCCACGTCTCCAATCGAATCTTCGTAATCTCAGAAGCAGGCGGATAGCCTTCCGGCGTCATCATGCTCTTAGAAGGGTCTCGGCGATATAAGAAGAAGGTTACATCCTGAGAGCCTGTGGCGAGTTTAGCAGGGCGCATTTCATACATGAGGCGGAATGTGTCACGACTCACAATATACTGCTGCACTTTGACCCAGCGGTTAGGGTGTTGAGTCACTTCAAGGGGAATATCTACACTATCTGCATTACCGATTTTGACGTGGAGCTTCCAGGGTTCGTTAGAGTTGGAGGGCATCATAAAGAATGCGGCTGCTTCGTAGTAGCCCTGGGAGTTGGGCCCGCCTGTAATCTGCTCGGTGGGAGCGCTGTGGGTCCTGCTCGTCATGAACATGAGGGGATTAATGCGCACATCCGTGCCCCCATAGGCGCGTCCCTCTTTTTCTACGCGCAGGAGTAGACGGTTGTGTCCCTGAATGAGAGGGAAGCTCTTTTGGGCATACAGGTCTATATGGTAGTTGCTACCTTGAGTATGCGCATGGGCTACTTTCACGAAGCCCTGCGGGACACTGCTTCCACTTCCGTGGTCATGGTCGTGATCATCCTTCTTCTTACAGGCTGTCCAGAGGACAGCAGCTAAAACGAAAGGTCTACGCGTACTCTCATATCACCATAAAGATGCACTATTTCAGATTATCCAAGGGTATGTTCAGCCGATTCCAATAGAACCAGGCAGGAAGTTCGGAGGAAGCTGTCCGCCGAGCTTTTCCATGAGGGTCTGCTGGAGCTTTTCCCGGGCATCATGGTATGCCTGAAGAATGGCTTCTTCTAACTTGGAGGAGTCTTGTAAGATGTCAGGTGCCAGGAATCGTATGGAACGCATCATTTGATGGCCTGTGAGGATGATTTGTACCTTACCATCGGAACTACTGCCTGCGACCTCTATGTGCTCTAACTCTTGGGCAAGCTCTTGGACTTTCTGGAGGGCTTTGAGGAAGTCCCACATGCCTATAAAGGTGCGGATTTTGTTTCATACCTTTGCCTTATGTATTGGGATCAAGCCATTAAGGCTCGGATAGTAGCGGAACATAGTCCCCGCGCCGATTCCAAAGATACAGGCTCCCCTGAGAGCCAAATAGCACTACTTACCTATCGCATCCAAGAAATATCCCAGCACCTGCGAGAACACAAAAAAGATTTCTCTGCGCAGCGGGGCTTGCTTCGGCTGGTGGGGCAGCGTAAGCGATTGCTCAGCTACTTAAAGAGGAAAGACATTCAGCGCTATCGGAGATTAGTGGAGAAGCTCAACTTACGCGGTTAATCTATGACATCTTATGTAGAGGTCTTTGAGCAAGGGGTGGCAGCACCACTACGATTCCGCTTTGGAGATATTGCTCGTCAGGCTGATGGCGCCATATGGATACAACAAGGAGGCACTATCGTTATATGCACAGCCTGTTACAGCGATAAGGCAAGTGATGCTGAGTTCGTCCCGCTCACCGTGGAATATCGGGAGAACTTCTCCAGCAGTGGTCGCATTCCAGGTGGATTCTATAAAAGAGATGGGCGCCCTAACGATGCCGAAATACTCACTTCTCGCCTTATAGACCGGTCGCTGCGTCCTTTTTTCCCGAAGGGCTGGAAGCAAGAAACGCAGTTGATTGCGATCTTAGAGTCGTATGACCCTGATTATCCTTCGGATGTACTGGCGGCTTTGGGGCTTTCAGCGGCGTTAGCGCTTTCCAGCATTCCTACTGAGGAGACGGTGGCTACTGCGCGGGTGATTCGGAAGGAGGGTTCTTTTCTCCTCAATCCTCCTGCCACGCAAGTGGAAGGCGCAGAGCTCAATATCGTAGTCTCGGGCACACGCGACTCTATCGTAATGGTGGAGGGCGAGATGAGCGAAGTGGAAGAGACCGTCTTAGTAGAAGCCCTACAATATGCCCATGAACATATCAAAGGTTTGGTAGCCTTCTTAGATACACTCAAGCAGCGGTATGGCAAGCCCAAAGCGGCGCTGGCACCTGCACCAGAGTTTCCAGAAGTGAAAGCGTATTTAGAGGAGATTGGTCCTGCGGAGATAAAGCGGATTTTGGAGTCGTCTCTGCCGAAAGCGCAGCGGCGAGACGCTTTGGATGCTCTTTGGCAGCAGATAAGTGAGCAACTCCCCCAGCAAAATCCTGAGTGGGCCACCCCAGAAGTACAGCGTTATGCTGCTCAGCAGTTCAGCCAGCTCAAACGCAAACTCATGCGCGAGCAGGTACTGAGCAGTGGAGTTAGGATAGATGGCAGGAGAACGGATGAGATACGGCCTATCTCCTGTGAAGTGGGGCTTTTGCCGCGCACGCATGGCTCAGCTCTTTTCACGCGGGGTGAAACCCAAGCCCTGGCTACTGTTACAATAGGCACGCGCTTGGATGAGCAGATTATAGATTATGCTACTCAGCAGGGCACGAAAAAGTTTCTCCTTCAATACAACTTCCCTCCCTTCTCAACCGGCGAAGTGAAGCCGCTACGAGCCCCTTCTCGTAGAGAAGTGGGACACAGCCACTTAGCCGAACGAGCCTTACGCCAAATCATACCCCAAATGGGGGATTTCGCTGATTATACCATCCGTGTCGTTTCAGATATTCTGGAGTCCAACGGTTCCTCCTCTATGGCGACGGTCTGTGCGGGATGCTTGGCGCTGATGGATGCGGGCTTGCCTATCACAGCGCCAGTGGCGGGTATAGCGATGGGACTGATTTGGGAAGGAGCGGGCCGATACGCTGTCCTCACGGATATTTTAGGAGATGAGGACGCATTAGGCGACATGGACTTCAAAGTAGCGGGTTCGGCGAAAGGACTCACTGCATGTCAGATGGATATTAAGATTCAACAGATGCCGTACGAAGTACTGCAAAAAGCCCTTCTTCAAGCGCGACAAGCTCGGCTATCAGTACTGGAGAAAATGCTTTCGGTGCTGCCGGCTCCCAGAACCGAGCTTTCTCCGTACGCTCCGCGCGTCCACCGCATGCCGATACCTTCCGAGCTGATAGGAGCGGTGATAGGTACAGGCGGAAAGGTCATCCAAGAAATCCAGCGCACTAGTGGCACTACTATCACGATTGAACAGGATGAGCATGGGGGTACCGCTGTTATCTATGCTCAAAATAAGCAAGCCTTAGATAAAGCCGCCGCTATTATCCGAGAGATTATCTCTGAGCCTGAGATTGGGCAGGTTTACTCAGCTCGGGTCAAAATCCTCAAGGAAGCCGGCGCCGTAGTAGAGTTTATGCGAGGGAAGGAAGGGTTTCTGCATATTTCGGAGATAGCTCATCACCGAGTTGATAGGATACAGGATGTGCTCAAAGTAGGGCAGGAACTTCCCGTGAAGTATTTGGGGGTGGATAGTCGCACGGGCAAGCATCGCGTCAGCCACAAGGCTGTGTTATCTAATGGCGGTTCTTCAGAGAATCCCCTGCGCCCACGACGCCCGAATCCACCTCGTTCTCATCCTTCTCGCCGCCGTCTATGAAAGTACTCATAACTGGAGGAGCTGGGTTTATCGGTTCGCACTTGGCTGAGAAGTGTCTCTCTGCCGGGCATGAAGTATTCATCATAGATAATCTCTCCACGGGGAGTATTGACAATATCACCCATCTACTCTCCACCTACAAAGGTAAGATACGCTTCCTTCATGCCAGCGCTGATGATGAGAAGGCTCTTTTGCCAATTCTCGGAAAAAGTGAATGTATTTATCACTTAGCCTCTGTGGTCGGTGTGAAGCGGGTCTTAGCTGAGCCTCTGACTACGGTTCAGGAAGGATTGAATAGTGCTGCCCTCATTCTGTGCAAAGCAGCGCAGGAACAGATTCCGACACTGATTGCCTCCACGAGCGAAGTATATGGGCGAGCATTAGACTACTTGGACTCTACGCAAAGTCAGAGTCTTTCAGAGGATTTTCCGTTAGTTTTACGCTCGCCGCAGCGGCACCGATGGATTTATGCGATTACGAAGCTCGCAAGTGAGGCATTAGCGATAGCTTATCATAAGCAGAGAGGCGCTCCGTTCGTAGTAGTGCGATTCTTCAATACAGTCGGCCCTCGCCAATCCCCTGCATATGGCATGGTGATTCCCAACCTTGTGCGCGCAGCTCTACAAGGGCAACCTCTGCCGGTTTACGGTTCAGGACAGCAAAAGCGCTCCTTCCTCCATGTGAAAGACGCCGTAGAAGCCATATATCGGCTATTAGTCAGTCCGCCCCCGCCTCCGCCCTGGGGAGAGATTTTCAACTTGGGGAATCCCCATGAAATTTCCATCTATGATTTAGCCGAAGAGATTCGCCGCCTCACTGATACCCCCGCTCCTATCCAGCTTATTCCCTACGAGAAATCTTACGGTGAAGGCTTTGAGGATATGCAGCGGCGAACCCCCGATATTTCTAAAATACAATCTTATTTAGGATGGTCTCCTACCTACACTCTCAATGACATACTGGAAGAGGTCATAGCCTACGAGCGCAAATACTTACAAGTATGAAGATAAAAGAAGTACTGGTTCTGATTTGGAGCCTTTCCTTTCTGTATGCGCAGAAGCCCTTTGAGGGTAGCATTACTTATTCTGTCAAGATAGACGCTAAACAGGATTTAGGACCTATGGCATCACAGATGCCTTCTACTGTCAAGGTATTCTATCGGGGAGGGAAGGCGCGCATGGATGCCGGACCCATGGTAGTGATTGCTGATAATGACGCTAAAAAGTCCTACTTGCTTTTCCCCGAGCAGGCAAGCTATGTCGTTTCCTCTACTGAGGTGAAAGATACCCTCAGCGATAAAATCAAGTATGAGGTCAAAGCTACGGGCGAGAAAACAAAAATGCTCGGGCATCCTGTGGAAAAATACATTATAGAGATATATCAGCAAGATAGCCGAGTCGCCTGGACAGAGTCTTGGGTGGCTTTGGACCTGAAAGCGATTGGTACGGATGCCTTAAAGAGTCCTCTATTCTCGGGAGTGAAGGGTTTGCCAGGTATTCCGCTCTGGATAAAGAGCGAGCTAATGGGCATGAACGCGCATATCATCTATGCAGCCACCCAGATAAGTACGAATGTGCCAGACGAAAGACTCTTTCAAGTACCTGAGCATTATCAAGAGATGAAGTTAGGGCTGCCTTTTCGGGATTGAGTAGAGAAGGAATAGCGCAAAACAAATTCTCCCGTAAAGTCGGCTTCACTGATAGGCTCAAAGCCCATCTTCTCAAAAAAGCGAAGGGCGGGGATATTTTCTTGATGTACGGCAGCGCGTACCTCATGGATGCGCGCACGGCGCCCGAAGTATTCCAAGATGTGTTTCAGCGCTATGCTGCCCCATCCCTGGTACCGATAACGGGCGTCTATTTCTATACGAGCTATCCAGAGGAGAGGAGGAGTGCCTAAGATTTCTACCCATCCAATAAATGTCCCTTTATACCATATGCCCCAGCGCTGTGCCTTCTGAACAGAAAAGTCCGGCTCGGGTAGAAATCGCCTACTCTCAGCATCCCGCTGCAAAGTAGCGATAATCGGCTCTTCCTCTGGCAGAAGAGGACGAATGGTCAGGTCTTTCATACCTTACGCTGGGTGGGGATAAACGGACGAAAATATAGAGGAACTAAACTAAGTACCTCCTCTGACGAAAGAGGGGAGAGCATTTGAGCGGCGTGTGCTACAAAATCCCATCGTATTTCGTAGAGGGGAAGGTCAGCTTCCGGTAGATTACCTATGATACATGCATCAGGGTACTGCGCTCGCCAGTGGGCTATGGGTTGGAGGGCTACTTCGCTTACAGGGTAGCTGGGCGTCCAAACTTGTCCATAACCTTCTCCAGGACGGCTTTGCCAGAGCAGGAGATACTTTTGCGCTTGAGGCCTTCGCATGCAGGCAATCGCATGGAGCACCTTCAGTAGGGGCACTGCATATACCTTCCATCCTAATGAAAGCGCCCATGCCTTTACCGCTGCCAGTCCTATGCGCAATCCTGTATGTGAGCCCGGGCCCTGATGATAAACTATGCCCTGGATATCTCGCCACCCCAGGCATGCCTCTTCCAGCAGCAGCTGCGTGACGAAAAAGAGCTTTTCACTCTGTCGCAGTGGAAAATCCCAGATAATACCGCCATAGGGCTCATCCGCCCGCAGAAGCCCCACCTGCAAAGGGCTCCCCGCCGTCTCCAGCACCAGCTTCCACACGTTGTGCGTTTTGTTTCATTCGTTTATAGATAATCCAGCCCAAGGTCCCCACGATAAGATAGGGCATCACGAAAAGCACTGCAATCCCCACCCGAAGCCCCTTAGCGAACCCAGGATTAGCATTTTCGGCATTTTTACGGCACATGGCACATTGCGCTCCCGCCGTCAGCGGAAGCAGTAGCAGCCCCAGCGCTAAAAGTACTCTCCGCATATACTACGAAGGATAGTACGGCGACAAAAATACATAAACTAATACCCCCGTAACCGATACATATAGCCATAAGGGTAGTGTCCAACGTGCCAGCTTTTTATGATTGGCATATTTACCAAGCATGGCAGGATATAATGTAAAAAGTGCCAGTGGTACGATAAATACGCTTAGTCCGATATGAGTGATTAGCACAAATAGATATATTCCTTTGAGCCAGCCAGTGCCACCGAAGCGTATTTCTTCATGAGTGAGATGATATATCACATAGGACACCAGAAATAGAATACTCAGCCCGAAAGCCATGAGCATAACCTTACGATGCGCTTCTCTGTGCCCTTTTTGGATTAGGAAGTAGCCTACTACCAGGAGCACAGAGACGGCGGAGTTGATGAGGGCGTTTAGACGGGGAATAAAGCTGGTATCTATGCCGATGGAGATTCGGGGTATGCTCAGGAGTACTATCACGACTAAGGGTATAGCAATAGAGATAGTCCAGATGATACGCCTTAAGGTAGTTTCGGGAAGGTGGAGGAGAGAAGCCATGGGAAGGAGAACAAAATTAGGTGAGAGGGGCGGCTGCTGCCCACCTCGGAGAGCTTAGGCTGCGGAGATGTAGAATTAGAGCTGGGACGGATTAGGCTCGTAGGGGGGTGGGGGCCCGCCCGAGGCGGGGGGGCCCGCCCCCC
>JANWZJ010000003.1:0-35061 GCA_025054525.1 Bacteroidia bacterium
CCCCCCTCATCGTCTCTTTTGTTATCTTTTCTATGCTCCAGCCCTCAACCGCCCAGAATTACTCCCTCTATGAAGACAGCACTTATCATGCCGCACAGAAACTTTACTTCTTAGCCGTCCAATCTGAAAACTACCTTCTCCAAGCCGAACAATCAATCCAGAGCTTGCTACGAAAGTACGGTCCTCTTCCCTCCCTGCAGATGTATCTCTATGGTATCACTGCTCTCAAAGCTCGCTATACTCGGAACTTGTCTGAAAGGGTGGCGTATTTTCGGCAGGCGGTAGCAGGCATGGATGCGCAAGTACAACGCACACCCTATGATGTAGAAGTGCGCTTCTTGCGCGGCTCTTTCTACTATTATCTCCCCAGCTTTCTGGGCAAAAAGCAGGAGGCACGAAAAGACCTGCAGACCCTCATGAGACTTCTTACAGAGCAACCCGCACTTTACCGAAGCCGTTATCGTCCAGAAGTACTGAGGGCGATTCGCGGCTTCCTGGAACAAACCGAATGGTTCTCCCAAGAAGAATGCGCACTTCTACATACACTCTACCCTTGATATGAGCCCAGCCCAGTGGATACAGCAGCATCAAGTCGTCTTATTAGAAGAACTTAAGGCCTTTTTGCGGTTTCCCAGTATTAGTGCTCAGCCTGCTTACCGAGAAAGCCTCTACCAGACAGCACACTGGCTAACCTCCAAACTGCAAGAGTTAGGTTTCGCTGTGGAACTCTTAGGAGACCCGCCCGTAGTGCATGCATGGCAAGCAGGACCCGAGGGAGCGCCTACCTTGCTTTTTTATGGACATTACGATGTACAGCCCCCCGAACCTTTAGAACTTTGGCACAGTCACCCTTATGAACCTCGGATAGAAGCGGGGGCTATTTATGCCTCAGGTGCCAGCGACGATAAAGGACAGGTTTTTGCTCATTTGGCTGCCTGGCGCTACTGGAAAGAGACTCAGGGCACCCTGCCCGTTTCCCTTCATGTGGTGATAGAGGGACAAGAAGAAACGGGTAGCGAAACCCTCTACCAGGTCCTTTCTCGGGTAAATGGTATCTGGGAAAGCGATGCTATAGTTGTTTCCGATACAGCCTTTTTTTCCGCAGAAGTACCTACGCTCACAGTAGGTCTGCGCGGTTTGATTTACACAGAGATAGAGGTTACCGGACCTGTGCGTGATTTACACTCAGGTAGCTTCGGTGGCGTGGTGGAAAACCCCATCATGGCTCTCTGTCGTATTCTCACTACGCTCAAAGGACCAGATGGGCGTATTCACATACCTGGGTTTTATGAAGAGGTACTTCCTCCTCGGCATCAAGAAAGGCTTTCATGGGCAAAGGTGGGGTCGTTAGAAGAGCATTATCAGCAGCTTACGGGGGCGCCTGCTTTATATGGGGAAGCGGGATTTACACCCTTGGAGCGGATAGGTGTCCGCCCCACCTTAGAAATAAATGGAATATGGGGCGGTTATACAGGGGTGGGTTCTAAGACAGTGCTGCCTTCTAAAGCATTTGCGAAGGTATCTATGCGGCTTGTGCCCCGTCAAGACCCCTATAAGATTTGGGCGAGCTTCCGAGATTACATTTATGAAATATGCCCTCCCCATGTAGAAGTAAAGGTACGGCTACTGCATGAGCCAGCGCCTGCCTTTGAGACACCGACGGAATCACCCTTTTATCAAGCAGCTGAACAAGCAATTGAAAGGGCTTTTGGCAAAGGGCCGCTTCCCTTACGAGAAGGGGGGTCTATCCCTGTGCTTTCCGCCCTACAGAAGGCCGCAGGCGGAGCTCCAGTAGTGCTTATGGGCTTCGGACTACCTGATGATTGCGTACATAGTCCGAACGAACGCTTCCGATTAGAGCACCTGTGGAAGGGCATAGAGGCCGCCTCACTCTTTTATGAACTTGCAGCGCAAGTTTCCTCCTGAAGTAGTCTGAATGCAACTCAGCCTCCAATTCTTACCATTAGTACAGAGTTGCTTATATAAGAAAGGCGAAACCTCGCATCTTTATCATACCCAAGACGCCCACACGAGCAAGCCCAGGCGGTTGAGCTCCCCCAGAGGTTGAGCTCCCGCCTGTTTTGTTTTTTTCGTACATTAGCTGAGATATGCGTGTTTTGCCAGGATGCCATGTACGGCTGCGTTACACCCTTACAGATGAGGAAGGCCAAGTACTTTATCAAAGCGACGACGAGGTGGAATTTACAGTAGGGGAGGGCGAAGTACTACCTGCTTTTGAAGAAGCGATTATGGAAATGGAGGTGGGCGAACAGCGAGTTTTCACATTAGAACCCGAAGAGGCTTTTGGTACTTACCAGCCTGAGTGGGTGTTTCGGCTTAGCCGACAGCAAGTTGTAGGCCAAGCAGACATCGTCCCAGGCCAAATGCTCCATCTCTCCACTCCAGAAGGGGAAACCCTCCCCGTGTATGTGATTTCCGCCGATGAAGAAACTATAGAAGTAGATGCTAATCATCCACTCGCGGGTAAGCGATTAACTTACCACGTAGAGATTCTGAGGGTAGAATAGCGTATGGCGAGAGGCTGGTCCAGTGCCTCTTTGCAGCCTCAGCCCCAAGCTGAACGCGTACTCACCACTAAAGAAACCCTCACCATAGGCATTCTCAAAGAACGACAGCTCCAAGAACGACGCATCCCCCTTACTCCCGCTGCCGTTAGTACCCTTACTGCTCGGGGCCATCAAGTCTTCGTAGAATATAAAGCCGGCGAATACGCTTCCTTCTCCGATAAGGAATATACGGAAGCAGGAGCAGTGATTGTATATAGTCCAGAAGAAGTTTTTCGTTCGGCGGATTATATCATCAAGATTACCCCGCTGACTGATAGAGAGATTCAATTTGTACGGGCGAAGCAAGTACTTTTCTCCGCGGTACATATGGGTTCTCTGCGCCAAGAATATCTCCAAACGCTCATGGAGAAAAATATTGTAGCGATTGGGTATGAGTTCCTACAGGCAAAAGATGGAAGCCTACCTATCATACGAATCATGAGTGAGATTGCGGGGTACGCAGCGATACAAATCGCCTCTGAACTGCTATCCCAACAGGGACGTGGTATGCTTTTGGGGGGTATCACGGGAGTACCTCCTGCTCGTGTGCTTATCTTAGGCGCAGGCACTGTCGCCCTCAATGCAGCCCGAGCCGCTATTGGCTTTGGCTGCTCCGTAACGGTGCTGGACGAAGAAGTTTATCGGCTACAACGACTGCGCACTGCTTTAGGACATCCTATTGCCACAGGACTCATCCAACCCGACCTCTTGCAGCAGCTTTTACCCCAAACTGATGTGCTCATCGGCGCCCTTTATCGCAAATCCGCCACCAGTCAGCTCGTCGTAACCGCCGATATGATACCCCTCATGCCCGAAGGCAGCATCATTATAGATGTTGCCATAGACCAAGGAGGGAACGTAGAAACAAGCGTCCAAACTACGCATGAACTCCCTACTTTCACTAAGTATGGTATCGTGCATTATTGCGTGCCGAATATACCGTCCCGAGTGCCGCGCACTGCGTCCATCGCCTTTAGTAATGTGCTTCTGCCCATGCTCCTGAAGCTAAGCGACTTCGGTGGGCTTAGGGCACTATTGGCTGCAGGGCACATGCTCAAAAGCGGCATCTACATTTACAATCGCCACCTCACCAATCACACTCTCGCTCGTTTATTCCAGATGGATTCGCTGGATGTAGAACTTTTAGTGATATAGCCCGTTGGTAAAAGCATTTGCTATCCTACTGTTCCTACTCCTGTGGGGTAGCTATATCTACCTAATGTGGCGATGGAGAAAGTACAAATCTCCGCAAACTCTCCCTGGCCCCCTTCCCCCAGCAACACTCCTCATACCTGTAAGAAATGAAGCCCTACACCTTGCCCGATGTTTAGACTCTCTCGTGGCTCAGGCACACCTCCCTGAAAAAATTCTCATCTTAGATGATGGAAGCGAAGATAAGACTCCTTTCATAGCCCAGTATTATGCGCAGAGATACCCTTTCATAGTCTATCAGCGTCTGCCAGCCCCTATTAGCGGCAAAAAGGCTGCCCTACAAATGGGGCTTCAAGTCGTAAACTCTCCTATAGTTATCACTACGGACGGCGATACGGTACATGAGCAAGATACGATAAGGAAACTTCTTCTTCCTTTCTGTGATGAGCAAGTACAAGCAGTAGGGGGCTGGGTCAAGCTACGAGCCGAACCTACCCTGCTAAATGCGCTCCAACGCATAGAAATGGCGGGTATTCTTCGGCTTACTGCGGGCAGTTGGAGCAGAGACTTTCCCCTCACGGCGAATGGAGCGATTTTAGCCTATCGGCGTGCTGCCTTTGAGGCAGTAGGCGGGTGGGGCGCAGCCCAAATCCACCCCAGCGGCGATGACGATATACTCGTGCAGCGAATTTATGCTCGCTTCGGGGCGAAGGCTATCAGCTTCAGTGAAGCAGTAGTGGAAACAGAGCCTGCTCCCTCTTGGCGCGCGCTTATTCACCAGCGCCTGCGCTGGCTCTCTAAGAGAAGTGCGTATCCTCTGCCTTTCACGCCTTGGCTGCTGCGAGGGATAGCCCTGACACAAATGAGCTTGATTATTGCTCTAATGCTTATGCCTCTCTTGGGCGCCACTGCATGGATAGTCCTGGGAGTAATCCAAGCGCGCTTCGCCTATAAAGCTATACGCTGGATGCGTTCTCCTTCTCCTCCACTCTGGCAGTGGATAGTAGTTATTCTGATTTACCCCTTCTACCTCACTCTGATAGGCTTATGGGCAATCCTCCATCCCTCTTTTGAGTGGAAAGGCCGCACCTATTCTACTCTCTCCTAATTTTGCTCTATCCATGCCAACAACCCATCTGCGAAACTTCTGCATTATCGCCCACATAGACCATGGCAAAAGCACCCTGGCAGATCGCCTTTTAGAGATTACAGGTACCCTTTCCCAACGAGAAATGATGGACCAAGTGCTGGACAGCATGGACTTAGAGCGAGAGAAGGGTATTACCATCAAAAGCCACCCGGTTCAAATGCATTATCAGGGCTACACGCTCAACCTTATAGACACGCCAGGACATGTAGATTTTTCTTATGAGGTTTCCCGGGCGATTGCTGCATGCGAAGGCGCCCTTCTCGTCGTAGATGCTTCCCAAGGCATTCAAGCCCAAACGCTAGCTAACTTGTACTTAGCCTTAGAGCAAGACTTAGAGATTATTCCCGTGCTCAATAAAATAGATTTACCTGCTGCTCGTCCTGACGAGATAAGAGACCAAATCGTAGAACTGCTGGGCTGCAAACCCGAAGAAGTGATTTATGCCAGCGCCAAGGAGGGAATAGGCATAGAGGACATTTTACAGGCCATCCAAGGGCGTATCCCTCCGCCGACAGATAATAGTAACGCCCCCTTGCGAGCCCTGATTTTTGACTCGCAGTTTGATTCTTATCGGGGGGCGATAGCGTATGTACGAGTGAAAGAAGGTAGTTTGCGTCCGGGGATGCGGATTCGGCTCATGGCTACTGGTGCGGAATATACCATAGAAGAAGTGGGGGTTTTCCGTCCGCACCGCCAGCCCCAAGAGGAAATCCCCTGCGGCTCGGTCGGATACGTCGTAGCAGGTATCAAAAACATCCAAGAAATCAAGGTAGGCGACACAATAACCGAGGCTCTGCGTCCTGCTGCAGAACCCCTCAAGGGCTTCCGAGAAATGAAACCGATGGTCTATGCAGGCTTCTATCCTAACGACTCCAGCCAGTTTGAGGACCTGCGCGACTCTCTGGAGAAACTGCGCCTCAATGATGCCGCTATTCAGTTTGAGCCAGAGACTTCGGCGGCGTTGGGGTTTGGGTTTCGGGTGGGATTCTTGGGCATGCTGCATATGGAGATAGTGCAAGAGCGGCTCTCCCGCGAGTTCGGCATGGAAGTAATCGCCACCGTACCAAATGTTCCTTATCATGCTTATCTCCGGACAGGTGAGATGGTGGTGGTAACTAATCCCGCCCAAATGCCTGACCCTACCAAGTTGGATCATTTAGAGGAGCCTTTCGTGCGCGTGCAGATTATCACAGAAGCAGCGTATATCGGACCGCTTATGGAACTATGCATTAGCCGAAGAGGCACCTTCAAGAGTCAGACCTATCTCTCGCCCACTCGTGTAGAACTGGTATTTGAGATGCCGTTAGCGGAAGTCATCTTTGACTTCTATGACAGGCTCAAGTCGCTCTCGCGCGGCTATGCGTCGCTGGACTACGAACTGATTGGCTATCGGGAGAGTGACCTTGTCCGCATGGATATTCTGCTGAATGGGGACAAAGTAGATGCGCTGAGCTGCATTATTCATAGAGATAAAGCCTATGACTGGGGACGACGCCTGTGTCAGAAGCTCAAAGAACTCATCCCTCGCCAGCAGTTTGAAGTAGCTATTCAAGCGGCGATTCACGGCAGGGTCATCGCCCGAGAAACCCTCAAAGCCCTCCGCAAAGACGTAACCGCCAAGTGCTATGGAGGGGACATTACCCGAAAGCGAAAACTTCTGGAGCGGCAAAAGGAAGGCAAAAAACGCATGCGCCAACTTGGCTCTGTAGAAGTACCCCAAGAAGCCTTCATGGCTGTGCTCAAGCTGGACTAACATGAATTACACCGAGTTTAGCGAGAAACTCTGGCTGGAGTACAAGGTTCAGCGGCATACTATCACAGAAAAACCGGCTTTTGAGATTCTGCTGAGGGCATTTCCTGCTTTGCTCGTGGCTCAGGCAGATGGCTTTGCCGATGCCTCCGAGTTACAAAGAGTAGATGAGATAATAAATTTTCTTTGTAGAAAGGAAAATATACCGACTAACTCGGCTGATTGGCGGTCGGAAGTTAGATATTTAGTGATAGATTCGGCATACTGGCGGCAGAGCTTCTTAGAGGCGCTGCACCTTATGCTCAAAGAGCGGCCCGAGCTTTATTTTGAGCAAGCAGAGTTTATGTATGCGGTGGCAGCCGCCAGCACAGGTGATGTCGTCTCCAATATCCTGCTCAAAATGAAACGAGCCCCTCTCAAAGAAAGCAGCGAGCTTCCCGCTCTTATTTCTGACAAAGAACGACAAGAAATAGACCGAATCATCCAAGAGTTGGGTTTCGGCGAGGCACCCGATGCTCTTGCCTATCTTCACCATCTACTTGACCAATCCCATGGTTGAAAGGATAGCGGCATTAGACCTCGGAACGAATTCATTTCACCTACTTATCGCTCGGATTCATCCGCAGAATGCGATGGTCATCTTAGAGAAGCGCCGGCGAGAGTTTGTGTTCTTAGGTAGAGAGCTGGAAGGAGACCCCCCTGTCTTTTCTCAAAGGGGCATTCAGAAAGCCCTAAATGTACTCCAGGAGTTCATAGCAGAAGGGGAGAAACAGGGAGTGAGTCAGTGGATAGCCTGCGGCACAGAAGCCTTTCGCAAAGCCGCTAATGCAGAAGTTCTTCTAAGTAAGCTCCGTAAATCACTGGGATTAGAGATACGCATTCTCACCGGGGAAGAGGAAGCCCGATTGATTTACGAGGGGGTTCGGCATGGGCTACCCCTACCCGAAGAGCCTTTTCTCATTATGGATATAGGGGGAGGGTCGGTGGAGTTTATTTGGGGCGAAGGAGAAACAATTCATCATCTCTTTAGCGTGCCGTTAGGGGTTACCGCTTTACAGCGGCTTTTTGCTGGTACGGACCCCTTGTCTCCCTCCGAAATAGAAGCGATTCGCCGCCATATAAAGCAAACGCTCACCCCACATTGGCGCACCCTACCTCAGGATAAAATCACCCACTTGATTGGCACTTCTGGCACTTTCAAAACGCTCGGCAGGCTCGTGGCCTATCATGCAGGAGATGGCACAGCCAGCCAAACAATCCACGGTTTCCGCTTCGGACCCATGTTATTTTATCCTGTACTACAGAAGCTGCTCACACTTCCCTTGTCCGAACGGCTCGCCCTCAAAGGCATGCAAGCCGAACGCGCACCCCTCATTCCCTATGGAGCCATCCTAGTAGATGAAATACTGCACTATTTGCCTATCCAGGTCATCACAATCAGCGATTATGCCCTGAGAGAAGGGCTGATATATGATTATGTACGCCAGCACTTTGAAGTACCCTCTCTCCAACAAGCTGCCCTACGAGAGCAGACCGTGAGAACCTTAGCCGAGAAATACCAACTCCCCTCGCAACATGCAGAATATAGCCGATTGTGGGCGGAGCGACTGTTTGACGAGCTCAAACCTCTTCATGGGCTGGGCAGTCAAGAAAGAGAGTGGTTAGGCTTCTCCGCTTACCTCCATGATATTGGGCACTTCATCAATCCCAGCGGGCATCACAAACACGGTCTGTATATTCTACTCAATAGCCCTATGCCTGGCTTCACTTCCGAAGAGCTTCTCCTTATGGCGAACCTGACTCGCTATCATCGCAAAGGCCTACCTTCTTCTGAGCATTTCCATTACAGTGCGCTGCCTCGCGCCCAAAAGAAAACTATCGGACTATTAGCCCCCTTACTACGACTGGCAGACTTACTCGCCAAATACCTTCATCATCCTCCCCAAGGCCTGGAGATTCGCTGGAATAATCACCAAGTAGAAATACAAATCACCACCTCCGAGTCTAATCCGCAGAGGTATCTTCCTTCTATAGAAGCAACGACTCAGGAGTTCTTTGAACGAAGCTATAATCGCCATCTTGTTGTTTCATTTACATGCCAGCCTTCGCTGGATTAGCGCTTATTTGCTGGTTGCAGGTGCGCGAAGGAGGCCATCCCCAGCTCATTACCATACCCCACTGGGGCAATCGCCAAACTCGCGTATGTGTGGCTTTGGCTTGGCGGCATACCCCTCCAGAAAAGCCCACAGCAGAATGGCTTCTGCGGCTCGCCGCCAGCGAAGGAGTACATTTAGATAAACCTGTTTTTGCTGAGAGTTTAGGAGTAGAGGTACGCACTTGGTGTAGAGAAGAAGGAGCCGCACTCATATTAGTCGTACCTCGCTCGCAGCTCATCCCCGCCATAGAAAGGCTTTACTTCTGGATGCAGAACCTCCCCTTGGAAGACACTCTACGCTGGATTCAAGTTCAGCGCGCTTATTTACGCTCATGGCAAGGCTTTTCCCTACAACAGGAACTCCAGCTACGCTTGCGTCATTCCGCTCTGCGCCTGCCTCTGCCAGACTTAAATAGAATCACCGCTTATGCCTATCGGTACCTTCACCCTGACTCCCTAATCCTGATAGTAAGCAGTGCCCTTTCCCTCAAAGAGAAAAATGCCATTCTACGATTGCCTTTTTTATGGACTTACTTTGCACCCAAGGGGTCTCCTACTTTTAGCCTTTCCACTTCCTCGCGGCTGCCCCCCGACAGCATAGAAGAAAACCTCTGGGCTTATCCGGGCTATGTAGCTCTCTATATTAGTACCCCTTGTGCTTGGGATGAGAGGCTGGCTTTTCTGCAAGCCTTTCTCACTCGGTGGAAAACCCAAGCGCCCCCCCTCTCATGGCAAGGCTCTTGGGAAAATGCATGCCAGTTCTTTCTCCAAGCTCGTCTGGATGGAAAGAGCTTCTTATTCTTAAGAAACCTAACGCACCTAAGTCCCCGCGACTCAAGCGAAGTCATCGCTTGGCATCACGCTTACACCGCCAAGATAAAACACCTTCTGACTTATCCCGAAGAATATGTGGATTTTTGGCTGCCGGTAGTTTTGAGGGGGGATAGTTTGAGTGGGAGGGATACGCTTCTAAACTGGCAGTGGGATTTTCAAGCGAGGGGATTATGGCTGTATAATGAGCTGCTCTGGACCGATACTTTACCCAAACCCAGCGAAGTAAAAACGAACCGACTCTCCCAAGCGCCTCCCAGTTTTACTTGGCGTGGTAAAAGCACCCCTCCTTTATCCCAGTGGGCAGTCGCCCTCCAGGCCTACGCAGATAACGCCAACGAAAAGCCCTGTGAGCTCATCGGCTATTATCGCAAGCGTCAGCACCAGCGCAAGCGTTTGAGTTATCTTCACTCCCTCCGCAAACAGCTTATACAACGCTACCACGTTTTACCACAGCAAGTACGCGTAGTGCTTCGCAGGACCGAATCAGCTGCCTTAGAGGAAACTATTCTCCTTCAGTGCTACGAATAGTCTTTCCTCTCTTAGGTGTAGCTGGCATTACTGTAGCCCAGCCCCCCTGTCGTCAGCCTGCTGAGACCCCGCTGAACTTCTGGATGCTTTATCACCTCTTAGAACATGGATATGGAGAAAAAGCCGCTCGGCTTATTGCAGCGTTGCTTTTATCTGACTCGGCCGTCGCCCAAACTGCTTATCTATACGCGGTGGAATACCAAATAGAACGGCTCGGCCCCTGGTTCATCCTGAGGGGGTATGGTCTGCCTCAAGGAGTCTTGCATTTCTTAGAGGCACTCCATCGCGCCCAAAAGCACCTACCCGAACGAATCACCCAGGCTGCTCCTCAACTCTGGGAGAGAACTTCCAGTATGTATGCCTGGGCTTATGGAGACACTACTACCACATCGCCTTCGGTAGAGGAAATACTACGGCTTTATTTTGCCTTTTGGCGAGAGGGGCATCTGCGCTGCATCCTTCAAGGAAAAGTTACGCCTGAGCTCATACGAGCCGCCCGGATGATAACAGGCACTACGACTTCCTCTTATGAGCCCCCCCCTCCCAGTACAAGCATGCTCCAGCAGCTTCCCTTAGTGTATGTAAAGTGGCAGCTTAGTCCCCCTTTTTCTATAGATGATCTATTCCTGGTATGGTATCAGCAGGAACAGCTTCGCCGCCTTCTATGCCAGCAAAAACAACTGGCCTGTCATTTTAGGCTTGTGCCCCTACCCGATGGAATAGAAGTATGGATAGAAACAGGACTATCTGCCGCTGTGCGCCAAAGAATAGAGGAGTTTATCATGAAGCCGCCTATACCTGAGTCCTCCGTTTACCCTGCCTTTTATAGCTGGCTATACAGTTCTGAGAATCTCCAGCTCGCAGGATGGTGGAGCTGTCTGTGGGATGTCTCTCTACCCTCTCCGATGGAGACTACCTCTAAATCTTTTCGCCTACGCAAGCCCAAGCTATACCTCTTACCCACCGCCCCTTAGGCAAAGCTGATTTACAATCAGACACAGGGGCGCATAATCAAGGCACCGCAAAGCCATAATCTTCTATACCTGCATGCCCGTACACCTCTGAGGTTCGCATTTTGGCGCTGCGAGGCTTTCCTTTTTTCACTCCAATTTAGTACCTTTGTTTAGTGCAACCCATCGTAGCCTTTCCCGAAAAAGCTCAGAAGGAACTTTTCCAGACTCTATTTCAGCATACTGAGCTTCTGCGAGACCTTACAGGGCATGCGCCGAAAGCAGGGAGTTTAGAGCGCGAGCCCGAGCATGGACTTTTTATTTGTCGCTACCTCTCCTCAGACGACCAGCCCATCTACCTGTACCTCAAAACCAGTAGCTTCGGCAGTCCGCGCACCGAATATGAGCAGTTCAGCGACCAACTCTCTTTCCTGCGCCGCAATCCTGATGCCCTATATTACTTAGTACTTCTACGGGAAGCCTGGTTTGAGTGGGACGACCTCTATGTGAAGGAAGAGCTGGACCCCGCCCTGCGACGCATCGGCTATGAAGAAGTACTCTCTGCCTTCCAACGAGTAGCACCTGAACAGCTTCCCGAAGAATTCCAGCAGGAGTTTATAGCCTATCGGCGCCACATACAGCGTGAATATGAGAGCCTTCATGCCCCGGGAAGCATCATAGATCAAAGACTGCGTTACTATGTAGCTTTTTGGCATGTACGAGAGATCATCCTCAATCGCTGGCGAGAGAAGCCTTCATATCCTTTACAGCTTCGCATTCGTACCCAACCGCACGTGCATTCCTCTCACTTAGAGGCTTATCTTTTGCGACAAGCCCCCCCTTACACTCTTCCTATAGGAAATGGGGAGCCTCTTCAGCTCTTCTGGGAACTGGAAAGGGAAAGTCTATTCTTGCGCCTAATCCTGCCTCCCATGCGCGAGAAAGAAGCAAGGCAACTACATACTCGCCTGCGTAAGAAGATAACCGCCCAAGTCAATGCCCTCTTTCGGTTAGGACGCACCCGAGGCACTCTCAAAGGCATAGACCTTATCCACGCTCGCCAAGTCAATCTACTCAAAATAGAAATCCCTGCGTTAGAATCATTACTCCATGCCTACTCTCTGGACAAAACTATGCAGCATGCTGAAGCCGTAGCCGATGAGTTAGAGCGCGCCTTTCGCCTACTTCCTGAGTTAGTGAGAAACCCCTGATCCGCTTATACTCATTCTAAATTCCACTACCTTTGCTTCGTGAGCGAAGCCTTCGTGACGTTTCGCGAAGGGCTGGAGGCAGCGCTAATCGTAGGCATATTAGCTCGCTATGCTGCACCAGACCAGCGCACTTACATAGGATTCGGAGTACTCTCGGCTATATTGAGTAGCATATTGGCAGCTATACTCCTACGCCATTTAGCGGCGGCTCACGAGCTTTGGGAAATCGCCATCTCTCTATTCGCTGCTATCCTGCTGGTCTCTATGGTGGTCTGGATGAAACGCAAAGGCGCTATGCTCTCCCAAGAACTGCGCCAAACCGCACAGACCACGGAAGGCTGGATGCTTTTTGGAATGAGCTTCTTAGCCGTAGCCCGAGAAGGCATAGAAACCGTACTCTTCCTCCAAGCCCTCTGGCAAATCCATGGCGGTCTGTCCTGGGCAGGGGGATTTTTGGGAATGTTAGTGGCAGCTGCACTGGGCCTGGCTCTTTTCCTTTATGGGCGCAAAATACCCCTCAGCACCTTTTTCCAGATCACTTCTATCTTCCTGCTCATGATAGCAGCAGGCATGGTAGCTTATGCCATACATGAAACCTTAGAGCTATTAGAGCCTCGGTATGCTTGGGCCGAAGAACTGGCAGAAAGTTATGCATGGAAGCTCTTCCCCCCATTCACTCAACCGCCCACCGACTATACATGGACTTATGCCTTCCATGATGGAAAATACTATCCCCTCCTCCATCACAAAGGATGGATAGGAGCGCTTTTACATGCACTCACAGGCTGGCGAGCCAGCATGACTTGGAGTGAAGTTGGGATGTGGATAGGCACTTTCGTGGTAGGACTATGGCTTTGGATGCGCCCCTCTGCTAAGAAGCATTAACTTTACTCTATGCGGTCTGCCCTGTGGATAGGGCTACTCTGGGCACAACCCTTATTCTATGTAGAGCCTGTTCGGTTTTATACACCAGAGGGGGAGCCCTACTTGGAACTGTTTTTAGGATTAGATGCTACTTCGGTACGATTCGTACCTGAAGGCAATGCCTATAAGGGCGAGACAGAGTTCAGCCTCCTACTCAAGAATGCAAAGAATGAGCCTGTGTATGCCGATAAGTTTCGCTTTAGTCTCCCGGTCCTTTCCGATACGAATGCGCCAGAACGGCAGCGCATCTATGTAGATGCTCGCCGACTTCGGCTACCCTCAGGCATCTATACCTTAGAAATAGAAGCACAAGACCCCCACCAGTTACCTCGTCCTCAGCAAGTCAAAGCAATCACTCAGTTTGAAGTGCCCGCTCCCCGCAAGAGTTTTGCTTACAGTGACCTGATCTACGCTCGCACCCTCACTCAAACAAAGAGCGGCTTATATCAGCGACATGGCATGAGCTTAGAACTCTGGGTCTCTAACGGCTTTCTCATAGACCCCGATACCCTCTGGGTGTATGGCGAACTCTACCGCATAGATAGTCTCACGGACCAGCCCTATTATCTACGACTGAGGCTCTTAGACGCACAGAGAGCCCTGCCCTTAGAAAACTATACTTTCACCCAGCGTCCTCGTCGTCCCAGTGGCTTTGAGGCATTTGCGTTTCGCATACCGCTTCGCTACCTCCCTTCTGGGATTTACCTCGCCCAAATAGAACTCTGCCGCAATGACGGCGAAATCCTGTATACCTGGTATCGCCGCTTTACACTATTTTCCACTCGTGAGCCTATCGTAGAAGCGAACGAAGCAGAGTATGATGCAAACTATGGCTTTCCCGAAAATAAGCTGGACGAACTGCTCGGAGGCATGATCTATTTAGCCACCCCCGTAGAGAAAAGCTTCATGCAAACCTTTCAAAGTCTGTCTGACAAGAAAAAGTTCTTTGTAGCCTTCTGGAAAAAGCGAGAAGGACAACCAAATGCGATAACCTTCAAAGAATACCTCAAACGCTTTGAATATGCGCAACAGCACTTTAAATCTACCATGCGTCCTGGTTGGCGTACGGACCGAGGGCGCGTGATGATTCAGTATGGAGCCCCTAACGACATTCAATACTTCTACAACGAACCCGACAAATATCCCTACCAAATCTGGACCTATAATCAAATTGGCTCGCAAGGGCAGGTCATTTTTGTGTTTTATGATCCAGACCTCATCACTGGAGAATATCCACTCCTACACTCTAATAAGATTGGCGAGATACAGAATCGCAACTGGCGAGCGTTCTTACTGCGTGCGCGGGCTGCCGCCACTGGCGAGACAGAGCAGTACCAGCGCTTCGGCAGCGGTGGAGCATTTATATTCCGAGATGATCAAACGATAGGTTTTACGCGCGACGATAGATAAGAATGTACTGATAATCCTATGCGCTGCCGAACAAGAGCGAGGGTTTTAGCAGCTTCGGCACGGGCTTTTTCCGCTCCAGCATGTAGAATAGCCTCTAATTGATCCTTATCACTCATCCATGCCGCATACGCTTCTCGCTGAGAGGCAAAACGACTTTTGAGCATTTCAAAGAGTGCTTCTTTTGCCTGAGCATACCCGTAGCCTCCTTGGAGATACCGCTGACGCATCGCTTCCGTCTCCTCCGAAGGGGCTACCGCCGCATAAAGCTGAAAAACAATACACTTTTCCGGGTCCTTCGGCTCCTCTACCGGCGTGGAGTCCGTAACGATGCGCTTCACCCGTTTGTGCAGCTCATTAAGGTCCCCTAAAACATCCAGGGTATTCCCATAGCTTTTACTCATTTTGCGTCCATCTATCCCTGGAAGCACCATCACCTGCTCTCGGAAAACCGGCTCAGGCAGTTTGAACGTATCCCCAAAAGTGCGATTAAAGGCTTGGGCTATGTCCCGGGTGATTTCTAAATGCTGCTTTTGATCCTTGCCTACTGGAATAAGGTCTGCTTGATAAAGTAAAATATCCGCTGCCATCAGCACGGGATAGGTAAAGAGCCCCGCAGAGACTTCGGCAAGATTCTCGGACTTCTCTTTGAAGGAATGGGCATTCGCCAGCATCGGATACGGAGTAAGACAACCGAAATACCAAGCTAACTCTGTTACTTCTGGCACATCAGACTGGCGAAAGAAAACGTGTCGTTCGGGACTAAGCCCTGCTGCTAACCATGTAGCGGCTACAGCATAGGTATTTTCTCTGAGCTGTTGGGGGTCTTTGATAGTAGTGAGCGCGTGTAGGTCGGCGATGAAAAGAAAGGCAGGCTCTTTCTGGGCATCGGCTAACTCTATCGCCGGCAAAATAGCACCTAAGAGGTTGCCGAGGTGCGGCTTGCCAGAACTCTGAATCCCCGTGAGAATTCTACTCATTTGGCTGTACAGCAGGGCGAGCCTGCATGGGGAGGGGTTGTTTGTTCTTGGGCTTACGCGGACGGTATTTACCGTAAGTGCCTCGCCAAATCTTACCTCGGCGCGTGCGACGGTCTCCTTTTCCCATAGGCAGCAAAGTTAAGCGGTAGGCACGAGTTCTCGCCAGAGTGTGCGCAGCAGTTCCTCTTCTGCCGTAGATACAGAGAGCTGGCGCCGTGCTTTCATGCGGCGCAGAGCTTCCAGGGCTTTCTCTATGTCCCAGTAGCTACGCTCATCCCAAGAAAACGCTGGAACATATTTGGGGGTGAATTGGGTCGTTACAACATTTGCGAAAATATCCACTACACACCCAGTAATAAAGGGGGTGTGAATACCACAACGCGCAAAGTCTCCCATGAGCGTTCCGCAGAACTGAAGCGCAATAGAGCGCAAGGTACTGGTTGCTATGTCATAGAGTTTGACGGGTCCGTAGGTATTCTTGAGGTTTGAGGTATTGGAACTGGCGCCGATATTGCACCATTCCCCTACTACCGAATGACCGAAGAAGCCCTCATGTGCTTTGTTAGCGTAGCCTAAAAAGGTACTCTGCCCGACTTCACCGCCTATCTTACACCAGGGACCGAAGCTATTATGCGTGCGAATGCGCGCCCCCGCTACGATCGTAGTGTGCGGTCCTATGGCGTTTGTATGCTGGAGGACGGCACCATCTTGGATTTCTGCGTGCGGTCCTATCCAAACAGGTCCCTCTTCAGCACTGATATAAGCCCAGCCTGCTTTGGCATTCGGATGGAAGAAAAGATTATCTTTCCCTCGGATAGCCAGATGAGCCGGGGGAGAAGATTGCCCTGAGAGGTATTGCCAGTCCGCCGCAAGGACAGCTCCCGTAAGCTGAAAAAGGTCCGTTGCTTCTTTGAGCCAATAAAGGGAAGTGGAGGAGGGGCAAACCTCTTCTCTAAATCCCTGTCCGAATGTCTCAGGCTCATCGGTCCGAAGGAGTGGGACTCGTGTCGTGCGCAGTGCCACAGGTATGCCTTCGGCGGTTCGGTAGAGGGTGTCTGGGCGAAGGTCTTCTACCCATCGTCGTATCTCAGGGGAAAAGGGAAGAAGCCGAGCGTTCAGCCAGAGAGTCTCCCCCTCAGGAAATGAGGGCGGATATAATCTCCATAACCGGGTTTGCGCAGGGAGGAAACCTTTTACCTGCCAGCCGTGGTATCTTTCCCACTTTTGGACAAGGGTATCTATGCCCCACCACAGCGCCCATACCGGACGCACCCGCGTGAAGGGTAATAGTCCTTTCCAGCCTTCATCTTCGATCAGTCCTATTATTCGCATACCAATCCCTAAGCGCAGCCGCTGTATGACTAGTGGGATGCTCCAACAAACCCCGAACAGGCCCCTGATATACTACCTCGCCCCCGCGCTCACCCCCCTCCGGCCCTAAATCTATCACCCAATCGGCTTTTGCTATCAAGTCTAAGTTATGCTCAATAACGATTAGCGTATGCCCTTTATTTACCAGTTCTCGGAAAGCACTAATCAGCCTCTCCACATCATCAAAGTGTAATCCTGTAGTCGGTTCATCTATAAAGAAGACTTGGCCTGAATCCCCACTTCGCAGGTAAGAGAGGAGACGCAAACGCGTAGCTTCTCCGCCAGAGAGTTCTACAGTGGATTGACCCAAACGCAGATAACTTAGTCCTACTTCTCGTAGAGGCGAAAGGCGACTAATAATGCATTCCCTTATGCGAGCAGGAATAGAGGGGTGTTTTTGCACAAAATCTATTGCTTCCTCAGCGGTCATCTCCAGAATATCACTGATAGATTTACCACCCACCTTAATGTCTAAAATGAAGTTTTGGAAGCGCTTACCGCCACAGCTCGGACAGGGAAGCTGAAGGTCTGCCATGAACTGCATGGAGCGAGTGATGACGCCTTCGCCTTCGCAAGTAGGGCAGCGTCCCCCCGGGTTATTGAATGAGAACATGCTAATAGACAGCGCCTGACCGTATTCTTCAGAAGCCAAGGAGAACAATTCTCGGAAACACTCATAAGCCCAAGTGAGCGTAGCTATGACAGATCGACGATTGCGCGGGATAGAGTCCTGAGTAAGAATAGTAACCCCCGAGTAAGCTGGATAATCAAACAGAAGCGCTTCACAAGCATCTCTATAAGCAAGGGGTATCTCTTGATAATACTTTTTGTCAGCCCCGTACTTAGGAGAAGAGCGCTTAGAAGATGAGAGAATGCTAGCCAGGAGATGAATAGCTAAGGTAGTTTTACCCGAGCCGCTCACCCCCGTAATCACCGTAAATGCCTGAAAAGGAATGGAGACCGAGATATTTTTGAGATTATGGAGGCAAGCCCCTCGGAGATGTAAGAAGGCACGATCGTGCATCGGCTTGAACCCAACTGGAGGCCAGCGATGCCTGCGCAGATATTTGGCTGTTTGGGTAAAGCGCTGAAGAAGCTCAGGGAAAGTACCAGTAAAAACTACCTCGCCCCCTTTCTCGCCAGCCTCCGGTCCCATTTCTATGATATAGTCTGCTGCCCGCAAGAATGCCTCATCATGTTCTACGACTACGACGGTATTGGGGGCTTGCTGGAGTTTGCGTATTGCCCGGATGAGTTTCTGGGTATCGCGTGCGTGCAGTCCTATAGTAGGTTCGTCCAGCACATAAATCGCTCCTGTAAGCTGACTACCCAAAACTGTGGCTAACTGCAAGCGTTGGCTTTCGCCGCCGGAGAGAGTTTCAGCCGCTCGGTCCAGCGTAAGATAATCTAACCCTACCTGCAAAAGGAAATTGGTACGATGGCTGAGTTGCTCCAGAAGGGGGGCAGCGATACTACGCTTGGGCTCAGGCAAGTCTATAGTTTGAAGCCAGGCTTGAAACTCCTCTAAGGTCATGCTGAGCACTTGGGGTAGAGAAGTGCCTTGAATGCGCACCCAGCGGGTATCGGGATGAAGACGACTCCCCTCACACATAGGACAGGGCCCCTCGCCGAAGAAAGCAACTATTTCTCGGATTTTACTTCGCTCCCGCTCTAAAAACTCATAACTTCCGAAAATACCTCGTATTCCTTTGAGCGGATCGCCCCACCAGAGAAGTCGCTTCTGTTGAGACGTATAACGATAATAAGGTAAATCAGGAGGGATTAGATGAGCTGCTTGCTGGATAAACTCTTCTTCAAATGCTCTGAGTTCGGGCAGGGCGCACCAGAGGGCTACCAATCCGTCTTTTAGGCTCAGACGCGGATTAGGAATGACCGCCGCAGGGAGAAGGCTCCAAGCCTTCCCTTTTCCTTGGCACTTCGGACATGCACCATAAGAACTTAGATAGTTGAACAGTTCAGATGTGGGTTCTTGAAAGGTATGACCATCGGCATACAGATGACCTGAGAAGGAAAACTCTCCTTTGCCTACTACATATACCCATACTCTCCGATCATGTGCGTACCAGATTTCCTCCAAGGTATCCATGATACGCGCACGCAATTCAGCTTCGCTGTGATCTATAAAGACGCGGTCTGCCACGAGATAGAGCGTATCCTCCAGTGGCTCTGTGGGAAACTCAGGATATTCATAAAGTCGCCCTGCATAGAAGAATCGGTCATAACCGGAGTTAGCGAGTTTCTCTGCCAGCTCATGGAGGGAGTTCGCTTTCATGTCAGGAGGCACGGGGCGCAGCAGCCAGATTTCTGTCCCTTCGGGCTGCTGGAGGATAAACTGAAGGACCTCTTCCAGAGTATATCTTTCCACGGGATCGCCGCTAATCGGCGAATAGAGCGTACCCACCCGTGCAAATAACAGCCGCAGGTAGGGATAAAGTTCACTGAGGGTGGCGACTGTGGACCGCTGTCCGCTGACGAAGCGATTTTGCGCAAGGGCAATCGCAGGTGCCAGTCCCTCTATGCGCTCCACTGCAGGTCGCGGCATCCGAGGCAGAAACTGCCTTATGTAAGTGCTCAGGCTCTCTACATAGCTACTGAAGCCTTCCGCATAGAGGGTGTCAAAAGCCAACGTTGTTTTACCCGACCCGCTCCAGCCGCAGAGCACTGTCAGCTTATGACGCGGTATTTCTACGGTGATGTTCTTGAGCGTATGTTGGCGCGCCCCTACAATCTTTATCGTCGAGGGGAGGGCCGTCATGAAAAAACTACCGCTGCGGGGTCTGGTTGTGCGCTGTGGATTTCAGCCGAAGCAAATGACGCGTACTTCTGGAAGTTTTGACGGAAAAGTTCCGCCAGTTTGCGGGCTTGTTGGTCATATTGATTCGGATCAGGCCAAGTATTGCGCGGGATGAGATACTCAGGAGGCACGCCCGGCACATGCATAGGTATAGCCAGCCGAAAGATAGGCTCCGTATAGTAAGATACATTTTCCAGCTCTCCACGCAAGGCAGCTCGTATCATTGCCCGTGTGTAGGGTAAGGGCATGCGTTTGCCTATCCCATAAGGCCCCCCCGTCCAACCCGTATTGATGAGCCACACCCTCACATCATGTTTCTCTATTTTTTCGCCAAAAAGCTCAGCATACCGCGTAGGATGAAGGGGTAAAAATGCTTGTCCAAAACAGGCGGAGAAAGTGGCTTGGGGTTCTTTGATACCTGCTTCTGTGCCTGCGACTTTAGCTGTGTAGCCCGAGAGAAAATGATACATCGTTTGCGCTTTAGTGAGGCGAGCGATAGGCGGAAGCACCCCAAAGGCATCCGCCGTAAGTAGAAAGATATGCCGAGGGTGCCCCCCCACCGAGGGAAGAACAGCTCCGGGAATATAAGATAAAGGATACGCGGCTCGCGTATTCTCTGTTATGCTGGCATCATCAAAGTTGATAGTGCGCGTATTAGGGACGAAAGTTACGTTTTCTACTACTGTGCCATATCGGATAGCAGCCCAGATTTGAGGTTCTTTTTCTGAAGAGAGATTGATACACTTTGCATAGCATCCCCCTTCAAAGTTGAAGATACCTATATCATCCCAGCCATGTTCATCATCGCCGATAAGTCTACGCTCATGATCCGCAGAGAGAGTGGTTTTCCCTGTGCCTGAAAGTCCGAAAAATAATGCAACATCGCCAGCTGAACCGACATTAGCCGAACAGTGCATCGGCATAACGCCCCGCTGCGGAAGAAGGTAGTTGAGCAGGGTAAATATACTTTTCTTCATCTCACCCGCATAAGCCGAACCGCCTATAAGGATTAGGCGACGACTTAGGTTGAGGATTGTGAAGTTATGCTGACGAGTGCCATCTATGGCAGGCTCCGCGCGAAAACCTGGTACGACTATCATAAGATAGTCTGGCTCAAACCGTTCTAACTCTTCAGGAGCCGGCTCAATAAAGAGATTTCTCACGAAGAGGTTATGCCAGGGCAGTTCATTCACGACCCGTATGCGGATACGATAATCGGGACGCGCCACAGCATAAACATCTCGGAGGTAAAGAGTTTTGTTTTGGAGATAAGCGCGCACTCGTTGGTAGAGTAGATCAAACTTTTCTTCGGGGAGGGGATTATTCACTTCGCCCCACCAAATCAGATTTTCTGTAAAGCCATCGCGTACAACGAACTTATCCCTCGGAGCTCGCCCTGTGAATTCACCCGTCCTCACAACAAGTGCGCCATTCTCCGCGAGTGCCCCTTGTCCTTCTCGTAGTGTGTGTTCAATCAGTTCAGAGATAGGCAAGTTAGCATACACCTTGTCGGTTAGATTGCTTTTGCGAGGTTGGGTGGCAGGAGGAAACATACCGCAAAGCTATGCTTTATCCGAGCAAAATACAAGTGCAGACCCTCTGAGGAAAAATAGTGGATATGGAGGTTGCGGTTACTATAGAGAAGATTAGCTAACTTTGTGCGCGATAGTATTTATTCCGAAAATACCAATCGTATGAAGAAGCGTCGCGAAAACATGGACCAGTTGGACTACAAGCTGCTATCAGTGCTTGCGGAAGACCCGACTCGTTCCTATTCTAAGGTGAAGGAAAGGTTGGGAATCTCCATGGGCACTATCTATCTACGCAGGCAGCGTCTTCAAGAATGGGGCGTCATTAGAGGAGCTCAGCTTATTCTGGATCCGCAGAAGCTGGGATACGCTTTTTCTATAAGCGTACGCATGCGCGTGCCCGATATTCAGAAATCCATAGAGCTACTCAAGCAGCGTTCAGAAGTAAGTTCTGCTTATGTGCTGGTAGGAGATAGAAACCTCCTAGTGCATGCCTATGCACGCAGTATGAACGACGTACAAGAGTTGCTTCAGTACTTTTCACGAGAACTGCGTGCAGAGCAGATAGATTATCAAGTCGTATTAGACGCACCCCTTTCGCGAGGCGTACCTATTCCAGGAGTTGCGGAAGAGTCTTCTTCTCGCAAGCGCGCTTCCAGCCGTTCCACCAAATCCACGAGTAGTTCTAAATCCTCCTCTAAGGGCTCCCGAAAGTAATCGGTCGGCTTGCAGGGCCTGTGGGTAGTGCCCACCCCTATTGGAAATCTCAGTGATATTACACTGAGAGGAATAGAAGTTTTGCGGAGTGCGGATGTGATATGGTGTGAAGATACCCGCCACACCCGCAAGCTCCTTTCTCATTATAGCATAGGGGGAAAGTTGCTTCGCTCCTATCACATGGCAAATGAGCGCCAAGCTCTACCCCGTCTTTTTGACGAAGCTCAGGTCAAAGACTGGAAGGTAGCCTTGGTAACAGATGGGGGCATGCCTGGGATTGCAGACCCGGGATTTTTGGCAATAAGAGAGGCATATCGTAGAAAAATTCCTGTGTCTGTACTACCTGGCCCGAATGCCGCTCTCACCGCCTTGGTAGCCAGTGGTCTGCCCTGTGATCGTTTTATTTTTGAAGGATTCATGCCCCGAAAGGGGCTACTTTCCTACCTATCTGCCTTTCAGCAAGAGGAACGAACGGTAATCTGGTATGAGTCGCCTCATAGGATTGTCCGTACCATAAACGCACTTGCAGACATATTAGGCGCTGCACGGTGGGCAGCCGTTGTACGCGAACTGAGTAAAATATACGAAGAAGTGCGCCGCGGCCCCTTAGGGCGATTGCGCAGCGATATACAAGCAAATCCTCCCCGCGGTGAAGTGGTCCTTCTCTTGTCAGGCGTCTCCTACCAAGAGCCCCTATACGTTTAGTCTCCTCGCGGGACTATTAGCTGGCTTGGCTTTTCCCCCTATTTCGCAGCCCTGGCTCTTATGGATGGCATTTCCTCTGTGGTGGAAGGTAGCCCAAACCCGAGCATTATACGCAGGGCTGTTTGTCTGGAATTTCATCGGGTGCTATTGGCTTATGCTAACTGCCCTGAGTGCGCCCGACCTTCAGGAAGCTATCCTCAGCTTAGGCGCAGGTGCCACAGCAATTCTGGTCAATCCCCTTCTCATGCTAATCCCCTTCTTCTTATGGCGGGTGCTTCACCGAGGGCTCGGTCTACCCTTATCTCCTTGGAGCTTTATACCTTTTTGGGGGACTTTTGAATATCTGCACTTTCAGTGGGAGCTTAGCTGGGATTGGCTGGCTTTGGGATTGGCATGGAGTGAATGGAGCCCCCTCCGCACAGTGGCAGCCTGGGTAGGCCCTCTCGGAGTATCGCTCTGGACACTCATCGGCGCCGCATGGATAGCCGAATACCACTGGGGAAAAGCTCTCATTTGGATTATAGGGGTGCCTTTTTTGACTTCCATTATCCCGCAGTCATCCTCCACTAAGCCGCCTCGTAGCGTCTGGATTATTCAGCCTAACATAGACCCTTATGTCAAGTTCTCCGATTTTCCCCCTGACTCCCAGCTCAAATACCTCCTTTCGTTTCTCCCTGCCGCCCCCGCAAAAGGAAGTCTCATTATTTTCCCCGAAACAGCCATTCCTGTGGGCGTAAGTATAGACTACTGGCGAGAAGACCCGTTTCTTCAGCCCTTCTTCGCTTATGCCCAGCAGCATCAGGTCAATATCCTCTTGGGCATAGTCGGCTACAAATACTTAGAGAGGGACAAAAAGCCACCCGTATCCGCTAATCCTCTTCCAGATGGACGCTACTACGAAAGCTATAATGCAGCTCTCCTCCTGCGCCCCGACACCGCTTTTCTTCATATTAAGGATAGGCTTGTGCCCTTCGTAGAACGAACGCCTTACTTAGAAACGCTACCTTTTTTGAAGGAATGGATGATAGAACTGGGCGGAGGGTTCGGACAGTTTGGTAAGCCTGAGCGCCAAACTACTCTCCCCTTATATCCGGACGAAACTCCCATGGCTGTAGCGGTATGCTATGAGAGTATTTTCGTCCATGATGTGCGCAAGCGGCTGCTTCCAGCTCCTACTTTCTTAGCCGTGATTACCAACGATGGCTGGTGGAAAAAAAGCTCAGGGTATTATCAACATTTGAGTTATGGACGGATGACTGCAGCGACCTTAGGAGTGCCCGTGCTTAGAGCGGCGAATACGGGGGTATCTGCTTTTTTATCGGCTTCTGGTGAAATAGCCAGTAGCTTAGAATATGCCCAAGCAGGGACACTCTATCAGAAGGTAGCCCCACAAACTCCTACAACTGGTTATGTTCGGTGGGGCGAATGGGGGTGGGGGGGGCTGGTTATCTTTGCCTCTATCGTATGGATAATACGCTTGTGGCTGTTCCGGCGCTCCTCCGCTTAGTGCGAGAGGTGGGGGATTATCTGAGAGAGGAGTTCTACCGATTTGACCGCCGGGCGACCGAGTACAAAACCGCACGAGACCCTGTCTCTTATGTAGATAGAACTGCTGAAAATATGCTTCAGGAGCGATGCATGCGCTTACTTCCTGAGGCAGGCTTTATTCTGGAGGAAAGCGGCAGCTCCGACCTCAATAAGCCCCTCCTCTGGGTAATAGACCCTCTGGATGGAACAAAGAACTTCGTACATGGCATACCACTTTTCGGAATAAGCGTGGCGCTTTTAGTAGAAAAAAAGCCAGTAGCGGGCGTAGTCTATTCTGTGATGCAGGATGAAGCTTTCTGGGCTGTGCGAGGAAATGGTGCCTTCCGAGAGAAAGAACGAATTTATGTGCGGGAAGTGGAAGACCCAGACAAAGTTCTTGTCGTAACGGGCTTTACTTACCGAGATAAAGCCCGCTCTGAGAAATATTTCATCGCCCTGAATGAAGTAATGCGCCGTTTTGGAGGGCTGCGCCGATTGGGTTCAGCGGCGTTGGATTTGGCTTATGTGGCTGCGGGCAGAATGGATGTATTTTTTGAAATGGACCTCAATCCTTGGGATGTAGCAGCGGGTAGCCTCTTAGTAGAAGAAGCCGGCGGCAAAGTCACTACTTTTACTGGTGAGTCAGATTTTCTCTGGGGCAACGAGATATTGGCAGGAAGTCCTTGGGGGCATGAGGCGCTCCGCCAGGTCCTTCAAGAAGCAGGATTCACTTCCCCAGCGCCTCAGCTTTCGTAGTTTAGAGGTATGCGCCTTGGAGAAGGTATTCGGAGAGAAGATTTTGGAAAAGATTTTCACTGGGGTGTAGCCGTTTCCGCTTATCAAATAGAAGGTGGATGGCAAGCAGACGGTAAAGGTCCTTCTATCTGGGATGCTTTCGTGCGCCGCGCAGGTAAAATAGACCGCCGGGAAACCGGTGATGTGGCTTGCGACTTCTACCACCGATACTTAGAGGATATTCAGCTCATGCGGGAGCTTAGTATTCCTGCTTTCCGATTCTCTATTTCTTGGCCTCGGATTCTGCCCGAAGGAAAAGGAAAGCCAAACCCCGAGGGCATCCGATTTTATCACCAGGTCATAGACGCTTGCTTAGCTGCAAATATAGAACCGTGGGTCACCCTGTATCACTGGGATTTGCCGCTGGCTTTAGAAGAGGCTTATGGCGGGTGGGCAGACCGAAAAATCATAGAGGACTTTCTAAACTACGCCGAACTCTGCGCTAAAGAATATGGCGGCAAGGTCAAATACTGGATGATTCTCAATGAACCTCTGGCATTTACGATATTAGGTTATTTACTGGGGGTACATGCGCCAGGTCACCGAAGTGTTCAGAAGTTTTTAGCTGCAGTTCATCACGCCGCCCTGGTACAAGCCGAAGGGATTCGCCTCCTCAAAAGTCTCTTGCCTAAGGCAGTGATAGGTACGACTTTTTCTGTCTCTCCTACCTTTCCCCACCGCCCTAATAACCCCAAAGACATAGCGGCTGCCCGCCGATTTGACGCACTCTTCAATCGTATCTTCATAGAACCGCTCTTAGGAAAAGGATACCCCGTAAATGAACTACCCCTCTTACGCGACATCTACAATAAATATCTGCGTCCCGGAGATGAAGAACGCCTCCGAGCCAATCCTGATTTTATCGGCATCCAGAACTACACCCGAGAAGCTATAAAACACCATGCACTGATTCCTTACATTAAGGCGCGCACTATACCTGCGAAACGCCGCGGCGTCCCCTATCATGCGATGGGATGGGAAGTGTATCCAGAGAGTATGTACCTTATTTTGAAGCAGTTTAGCCAATACGACCCTAATCTTACCTTTATCATCACAGAAAGCGGTTATGCAGGGGAGGGGGAAACTACACAAGATACACCGCGCCTTGAGTATCTCAAAGCCGTATTGAGACAAATCCATCGCGCTAAGCAAGAAGGCATCCGGGTGGAAGGTTACTTCATCTGGACGCTTATGGACAACTTTGAGTGGGCAGAGGGGTATCGCCCTCAGTTTGGAATCGTATACGTGGATAGAGCAACCCTGCGCCGACAGCCCAAAGCATCCGCCCACTGGTACAAAAAGTTTTTAGAGAATAAAGAGGCGATTTAGGCATGCGGGTAATAGGGCAGGTACTTTTTCCATTCTATAAGCGTTATCCGATTCTAACGGGAGCGGGACTACTTTTAGTAGCTGCCTCCGCCGCCTTAGCCTTGCTGCCAGGCTGGATGACAGGAGAAGTAGTGAATCACCTCCAACAAATACTCCCCTCCCAGAGTTTGGAAGAGGTATTTCTGCCCATTCTATTAGCACTGGGCGGGGTATGGTTGCTGGCTATCGTACGCGTATTTACGATGGTGGGCATGCGTCTCACCCTGGTCGTCGTAAGTCGCCGCATAGAACGCGACCATCGCAAAGGGCTATTTGAGCATTTGCTTCACTGGGATTGGCAAACCCTCCAGCGCTACCCCACAGGCGAACTCATGACCTACTTCACCGAAGACCTCAATCGCTTGCGAAACTTCACAGGACCAGTCATCCTGTATGGCACACATGTGTTTTTCATGGTAGCCTTTACGGGCATTCTTATGCTCTTCACCGCATGGAAGTTAGCCCTAGCTGCTCTTTTACCGCTCTGCTTGATAGTGCCTTTGAGCTATCATTTGCGAATGCAGGCACTGCTACGAGGCCATAAGCAACAAGAAGCTTTTGCTTGGCTTAGTGCGTTTTTACAGCAGGTCTATCCTTATTTGCGTCCGCTTAGAGCGATGGCAGACCCCTTGGCACTCAGCGAAGAATGGCGGCGCCGAGTAGAGAATCACGCCGAAGCCAGCCTAAGTGTAACTCGTATAGAAGCGCTCCTTCAGCCCCTTACTACACTATTTGTCGGTGTGAGCCTTACGATTGTGCTAATCTATGGCGGACTCCAAGTCATAGAAAAAAGGCTCCCACTCGGCATAGTAGCGGCATTTAGTGTGTATGTCCTTCAGCTTATGCATCCACTGGGTTCGCTGGGGTGGCTCATGAGCATCTTACAGCAAGCCAAGGCCAGCGCCGAACGGCTCCTCCAACTCCAAGAAGCAAAGGGCATTATCACCTATCCCCCTATCAGTCGTGCCACACCCCAGCATAACGGCTGGCATTGGACGGGGGTTTATTTTGGTCATGAAGCGGGAACTTGGCTTTTTGAAAACTTCTCCGGGCATATCGCCCCCGGAGAAAAGATAGCCCTATCGCTTCCAACAGCGTCAGGTAAGACTACACTGGCGCGCTTGTTGATTCGGCAGTTAGAGCCGCAGAAGGGTGAGATTTTCTTCGGTGAAGTGCCGCTCCGAGCCCTTAGCTATGCAGACCTTCGCCGAATAATAGGATATGTACCCCAGCAACCCCTGCTTTTGAGTAGCACTATTATAGAGAACCTCCGCATAGCTGCACCCCAAGCCTCTCAGAAATCCCTCTGGCAGGCACTGGAATGGGCGGGACTTGCCGAGGAAGTAGCCGGATTACCCCAAGGGCTTCATACTCCCTTAGGCGTATGGGGGCAGCAAGTGTCAGGTGGTCAGCGCCAGCGCCTCGCTCTGGCAATAGTCCTGCTCCAACGCCCACAGGCTCTCATTCTGGATGAAACATTCGCCCCCTTAGACTCTGAAAAAATCCGAGAAATCCTGATGCACTTACAGCATCACTTTAGCCAGGCTACGTGGCTCATTATTACCCACCGCCAAGAAGTGCGTCCTTTCGTGGAGCGATGGGAAACGGACTTTCAGACTTTTTCTACTGAGTCCCAAGAGATAGGGGCTATGTGGAGAGACAGACGCCCCTCCGGTAGAATATGAAGTACCCGAATCCCTTTTTGGCTCAGCCGGTCAGCTAATGCAAACCGATGACACCGTCTCGGCTCTCCCTCGGCGCACATAAGCACTATTCGTTTAGAGTCTTTCAGTTGCTCTGAGAGAGTCTGCATTAGCAGTTCTTCGGCAGGCAGGTGTAGGTAAGCGACACTCGCTTTTTCTAACCATTCTCGGAGGATAGGATAGGAAAAATGAGGCACATATCGGGAATAGGGGGCTTTTCGCACATCTATAAGTAGGCTTACCCCATACCGCGCTAAGAGACTCAAAAATCGCTCAGCCGAGTGCGTGCTATGACCAATCGTAAGCACAAAAGGTGAAGCTGCTCTTCGCAGTCTATCTTCTACTGCTTCCCGGTGGGGGAAAGTCAGAGGTACTCGCTGCACTAAAATGAACTTCGTAGGCTCTCCTTCACATTGATGCAAAGTATCATAGAGCTTAGCAGGACGCGTAAGGAGGTGGGCATGCGGACCACAGACAGAGGTTGGAGTAAAAGAGATTAGGGATGCTTCGGGCTCATCAGGTAGCACTTCCCATCCGTAAAAGAGGGGCTTGACCGGTGCATAATGACGAGGGAATTGACCAGGGGCTTGCGGCGCAGAGCGGGGCGAAGGAAGAATAATCTCAGTCCCCAGAACTGCTTCTAATGCTTCCCGGCTGATAGCGCCAGGACGATAAAGTACAAACCGCCCCTCTTCTTCTCCGACGATGGTAGACTCCAAACCTGCTCGACAAGGTCCTCCATCCAGAATAAGCGGAATCTTTCCCTCAAAGTACTGCCATACATGCGAAGGTTGCGTAGGACTAATGCGGGCAAAGGGATTCGCACTCGGCGCTGCCAAAGGAAAATCTATTTCTTCTAAAAGGGCTTGGGTGAGGGGATGGGCAGGCGCCCGTAAAGCCACCCGAGGTAATCCTGCCGTAACAATAGAGGGTATTTTGCCCTCATGAGGCAAGAGAATCGTAAGAGGACCTGGCCAAAACTTCTCCATGAGCAGCCTCGCCCAGTCAGGAATGGGGATACCCAGCTTTTCTACGGCTTCTCTATTTCTTACGTGGACGATAAGTGGGTCACTGAAGGGGCGTTCCTTAAGCCGAAAGACTTGGGCGACGGTGTGGGGATTGAGCGCGTTTGCTGCCAGACCATATACTGTTTCGGTGGGGATAGCGACGACTTCGCCGCTACGCAGTAGATGAGCGGCTTCTTTTATGTTGGAGGTGAGGCGGGTTTCCATGCAAACGCCAAAGGAAGTAAGCCTTCTGTGCCTACGAAGCGATATACAGTATCCCCCCGCCCTGCGGTGAGAATAGTCCAAGGGAAGCGGCTATGCTGCTGATATTCATGCATGACCTGCCGACAAGCACCACAGGGCATTACAGGCATCTCTAACCGAGGGGCATAGATAGCTAAAATCCTTATCTGTGGGCTCAGACCAGCTGCCCCCACCTGAAAAAGCACAACTCGCTCTGCACATAATCCACTGGGGTAAGCCGCATTCTCTTGATTATTCCCTGTAAAAATGCGCCCATCCTCTAATACAACCGCGGCTCCTACTGGGAAGTGCGAATACGGAGCATACGCCTGCTGAGCTACTTTCTGGGCGGCTTCCAGTGCCCTCCGCTCAATCGGCAGAAGCTCGTCCCATACCACTTCCTCATAGAAATAGCGCAATTCTCGCCACACCCCCTAAGGTAGTTTTTTCGTAAATTTGTAGAGATGAACCAAACTCAGTTGGAACTCTCCCTGCACACTCCCGCTCAGGATGAACAAGCTAAAAACTCTCATTATCAACCAGATAACGATTACACGGCTGCCTCTATACAGGTTTTAGAGGGATTAGAAGCAGTGCGGAAACGCCCCGCCATGTATATCGGGGATGTGGGGGAACGAGGATTGCATCATTTGATCTTTGAGGTAGTGGATAACTCTATAGATGAGGCGATGGCGGGGTATTGTACCGAAATCCAAGTTATTTTACACAAGGATGGCTGGGTTACTATAAAGGATAATGGGCGCGGTATTCCCGTAGATATTCATCCTACGGAGGGGCGTTCTGCTCTGGAAGTCGTAATGACCGTACTCCATGCAGGGGGTAAGTTTGATCGCAAGACATATAAGGTCTCTGGTGGGCTTCATGGGGTGGGGGTTTCCTGCGTAAATGCGCTATCAGAGTTTTTGAAAGTGTGGGTCTATCGGGATGGGCAAATCTGGTACCAAGCTTATCGTCAAGGCACCCCTGAGGCGCCAGTTCAATCTATCGGGAAAACTAAAGCCCGCGGCACAGAAGTGCGTTTCAAGCCCGATAGTACTATCTTCACGCAGACGACTGAGTTTAAGTTTGATATTGTAGCGGCTCGGCTCAAAGAACTGGCGTACCTCAATAAAGGTCTCAAGATTACCCTACAAGATGAGCGGGAGATAGAACCTGCGACAGGCAAGCCAATCATAAAAGTGTATTACTCCAAAGGGGGTTTGCCTGAGTTCGTCAAGCACCTCAATCATGACAAGGAGACACTCCATGAACACCCTATCTACATAGAAGGTAGGAACTCAGATGGCTCCCATCAAGTAGAAGTCGCCCTGCAGTACAACGAGAGCTTCAACGAGACGCTCTACTCCTATGTCAATAATATACGCACGCATGAGGGCGGCACGCATGTAGTTGGGTTTCGTAAAGCCCTTACCAGAGTCTTCAAGAATTATGGAGAAAAGGAAGGTTTCTTTGAGAAGCTGAAGTTTGAAATATCTGGGGATGACTTCAAAGAAGGCTTGACGGCGGTCATATCGGTAAAAGTACCGGAACCGCAGTTTGAGGGGCAAACGAAAACAAAGCTGGGCAACTCTGATGTAGCCAGCATAGTAGAGAGCATCGTAAGCAAAGCCTTACAAGAGTTCTTGGAGGAGAATCCCAAAGTAGCCCGCAAAGTCTTAGAGAAAGTGATACTGGCTGCGGAAGCTCGCTATGCTGCACGCAAGGCGCGGGAGATGGTTCAGCGTAAAGGAATAGTAGGTGGGGGCGGCTTGCCTGGCAAATTAGCAGACTGTTCCAGCCGAGAACCCGAACAGTGTGAAATCTTCTTAGTAGAGGGGGATTCAGCGGGCGGCAGTGCGAAGCAAGCCCGAGACCGTCGCTTTCAAGCTATCCTCCCCCTGCGCGGCAAAATCCTCAATGTGGAAAAAGCCAATCTCACTCGCATCTATGAGAACGAAGAGATAAAGAACATCGCGATTGCCTTAGGCATGGGCAAGTTTGAACCGAAGGGTATTCACGAGGCACAGTTGGAGAACTTGCGCTACCATAAGGTTATCCTAATGACCGATGCAGATGTAGATGGTAGTCACATTCGTACGCTGCTCTTGACTCTATTTTATCGGTACATGCGTCCTTTGATTGAGCATGGACATTTGTACATTGCTTTGCCTCCCCTATATTTAGTACGGAAAGGGCAGCAGCGCCGCTACTGCTGGAATGACGACCAGCTCAAGCAAGCCATTCAAGAGATGGCAGGCGGTGATGAAAGTAAGGTCGTAGTCCAGCGATACAAAGGTCTGGGCGAAATGAATCCCGACCAACTCTGGGAAACTACCATGAATCCCGAAACTCGCACCCTGCAAAGAGTCTCTATCCAAGATGCTGCTGAGGCTGATGAGATTTTCTCTATCCTGATGAGTAAGGAAGTAACCCCGCGTAAGCGATTCATAGAACAGAATGCCCGGTATGCTCGGCTGGATGTATGAGGGCTGCCTTTATTATGGGGCTGGTATGGGCGCAGGGATGGACCTTAGCGCCAGTACAGGGCCTACATGAAGGCCAGGTTAGTCGTGTAGCTCTTAGAGGACTTAGCATCTGGCTCGGTCCTAGCCAATATATAGCCCAAGCCACCATCCTGATAGAACAAGGAAAAGTCAAGGCGATCATACCCGATTCAGCCTTTCGCCCTGAGCCCGGACAGTGGGTCCTGCGGTATCCAGAAGGGACGTGGGCATACCCTGCATTTGTAGAGAGTTGGAGTCAGTGGGGACTACTTAAACCGAAGCCTGCTACTGGGGGCATCCCCCAGTACGAAAGCCGGCGACACCCCCAGTTTTACCCCAGAGAAGCAGTTAGGATAGACTTTTCTGCGGATACTGCATTCATATATGATGCCGAGTATGCAAAGGTTCTACGGCGTATGGGCTTCGCCGTGGCCCAAGTAGCCCCTACGGATGGCGTGCTGCGCGGTACAGGTACGACGATTCTGCTGAATGACCAACTCCCTCCTTCCGAAAGGTTTCTGTCCGTAAAGCCTATCCTGCATGCCAGCTTTGAGAAAGGAAGCGCTCAGCAAGAGTATCCCTCCTCTAAGATGGGGACTATCGCCTTAGTGCGGCAGTTCTTATGGGATGCCTTATGGTACAAGCAATATCAAGTCCCCCCAATATGGAATGCATCCTTAGAACGATTTCGGCAACTCAGCCGAGATACCCTGCGCTGGTGCTGGGTAGCCCAGAACCCCACAGACGCTTTTCGCATAGCGGGAATCATGCGAGAGTTTCAGGGCAATTTCGCTTTTCGGTGGGCGGTTTTGGGCACAGGCTACGAGTATGAATGGCTTCCTTACCTTCCCCGCGAAGGGCTTTACATTCAACCTGTGGGGTTGCCCGCTCTGCCCGCCCTACATACGCCTGATTTTTTAGCGCACCTGCCCCTTTCTGCACTAAGGCGCTGGGAATGCGCCCCCTTCCGCGCTCGGTGGCTCCTCCAAGCAGGCTACTCTGTCGCCCTAAGTAGCTACGGCCTCAAAGAACCTGAGAGTTTCTGGCAGGCTCTCCGCACGCTGGCTCGTACGGGGATTTCCCCTGACTCGCTCCTACTATGCCTGACACAAATACCCGCTCAGTGGTTAGGCGCTCCCCAGATAGGGAAAATAGCTCCCGGCATGCTGGCTAACCTGCTCCTTTTCTCCGATACCCTCTGGAAAGAGAACGCCCAACTAATGGAGATATGGATAGGCGGTATGCGCGAAGTACATACCGCTGTGCCTTCCAAGACACCGCAAGGGATTTACGCGCTCTCTCCTACCCTCTGGAAGTGGATGTTTCCTGGGGGACTGCCTCCTTACAGAACACAGCTTATAGTAGGCTCAGATACGCATAACATAGAAGTGCAATATGCTGCGCTTACCCAGCGATTCTCCGCTCGCCTCCCTGCGAAAGTAGAAGCAGGGGAAGTAGTTTTTGAGGTAGTGGGAGATAGTGGGTTAATAGGTTATATCTGCTTGCCCAGTGGTGAGCGCAAAGGCTGGAATGCTGTGCGAATAGCTATGGCGCCCCACCGAGAAGTGCTCACCCCGCCTCCACCGCTCTCTCCACAGGATTTAGTGAGTCGTTTAGTTTTACCTCCACAAGCCTACGGGCAGACTAAATATCCTGCTGCGCAAACCTTTCTATTTCGCCAGGCTGTGGTATGGACGGGCGACTCGGTACTCCCTCAAACCGATGTTTTAGTAGCTCGGGGCAAAATCCAACGCATCGGCAAAAACCTCCCCGCTCCCCCAGACGCAATAGTCATTCCCGCCGAAGGAAAAGCCCTTACCGCTGGAGTCATAGATGAACACTCTCACATAGCCATAGAAGGCGGTGTGAATGAAGCCTCAGAAGCCGTAACGCCTGAGGTACGCATTCGGGATGTGATTGACCCCACCGACATCAATATCTATCGCCTTTTAGCAGGAGGGGTAACGACAGTCCAGCTATTACACGGCTCTGCCAATCCTATCGGAGGGCAATCCGCCTGCATCAAACTCAAGTGGGGCATGCCCCCTGATTCTTTCCCCATCCCCGATGCGCCCCCGTTCAACAAGTTCGCCTTAGGCGAGAATGTCAAGCAATCCAACTGGGGCGACGCCTACATTATCCGCTACCCTCAAACTCGTATGGGAGTGGAGCAAATCATAGCGGATGCATTTGAGGCGGCACGCACTTACGCCAGCGAGTGGAAAACCTATGAAGCCCAGCGCCGTAAAAATGCCCACCTTCCCGCTCCCCGCCGCAATCTCCGCTACGAAGCCTTAGCCCAAATCTTAGAGCGGAAGCGCTTCATTACTTGCCATTCTTATGTACAGTCCGAGATTCTCATGCTCATGCGGCTGGCAGAGCGATATGGATTTCAAATACGCACCTTCACCCACGTGTTAGAGGGCTATAAGATAGCCCCTGAACTCAAGAAACACGGGGCTTTTGCTTCTTCTTTCTCGGACTGGTGGGCATACAAGTTTGAGGTAATGGAGGCTATTCCCCATAACGCAGCCATCCTTCTTAGTAAAGGAGTGCCCACTTGTATCAACTCTGACGATGCAGAAATGGCTCGGCGCCTCAATCAGGAAGCCGCTAAAGTGCTCCGCTATGGAGGACTGGAGTTAGGCATAGATAGCATTCAAGCCTGGCGCACAATAACCGTGCATCCTGCCCAAGCATTAGGTATAGCCCACCGCACAGGGTATGTGAAAGAAGGATACGATGCAGACTTAGTGCTCTGGAATCAGCCTACACCTTTATCGGTTTATAGCCAACCCCTTATGACGCTGGTAGAAGGATGCAAGCTCTATGATGCCTCCGAGAATGCAGTACGCGAGCAAGCTATTCGGCAGGAAAAAGAAAAGCTGGTAGAAAAAGCCTGGAAGGCCGCACAGCAAGAGCAGAAGGGGCTGCCACTTCTTATTCGGCGGGCAGTGCTCTGGCACTGTGAGGATAGGGGGACGAATCGGAATGACAGGGATGAGTAAGGGGGGGCTATCTAATTGGGGCAATTTCATAGAGGTTGGGATGGGAAAGAGGAAGGGGGGCTGGGGCCCCCCCAAAGGGGGCGGGCCCACCCCACAACCCCCCACCGGGGGCGGGTTAGGCCGGTGTTTGGGCTAACCCCCCAGCCCCACAAAATAAAGCC
>JANWZJ010000003.1:35071-82521 GCA_025054525.1 Bacteroidia bacterium
GTGCAGACGCCGATCGCCATGTCGGCCCCCCCGTCGCGGGGGGGCGGGCCCCCCCCCTTGGGCGGCCCCCCCGCCCCTCACACCGCTACGGGTGCAGGTATCGCCGGATGATGCTGATACCCCACCAGCCTCACATCTTCATGCCCGAACGCATCCAGCTCATACTTATATGGCGCAAGCTCAATCCGAGGCAAAGGATAGGGTTTTCGGCTCAGCTGCAAGCGGGCTTGTTCTTCATGATTACGGTATAAATGTACATCTCCCAGCGCGAAAATCACCCGATGGGGGGTATAGTCAGCACACTGGGCTACTATATGTAGGAGCAGCGCATACGAGGCTACATTGAAGGGTAGGCCCAAAAAAGCATCCGCACTACGCTGATACACTTGAATAGAGAGTCGTCGGGTATCGGGTTCGGCATAGAACTGAAAGAGCACATGACAAGGAGGGAGCCGCATTTCGTGGAGTAGGGCTACATTCCATGCAGAGACGAGCATCCGGCGGCTGTAGGGGTTTTCTCGGAGGGTACGTACCACGGCGGCGAGTTGGTCATAGGCTTGGCCTTGATAGCCAGGCCAGCGGCGCCACTGATACCCGTAAATCGGACCTAAGTTCCCCTGTTCATCTGCCCATTCATCCCATATGGTAACTCCGTGCGCATGGAGATACTTTAGACTCGTATCGCCCCGCAAAAACCAGAAAAGCTCGTAGAGCACGGATTTGAAGTGCACCTTTTTGGTAGTGAGAAGGGGGAAACCTTCTTCCAGGGATACATCTAACTGCACACCAAATAAACCCCGCGTACCCGTACCTGTACGATCCATTCGTATAGGCGCCTCTAAAAGGCGCTGTAGAAGGTGCAGATAGCTTTCTTCGTAGCGACTTGACATGTCTGCAGAGTTAGAAAAAAGGCTTCAAACTTTATACGCATTTTACTCACAGGGTACGCAACCACTGGGCAATATCCAGGCGCTCTTGTAGATAAGGACGCACCTGGTGCATGGGCAGGCGAATCTGAGCAAGGCTGTCTCTATCTCGTACCGTTACTGTTTCATCTTCTAAGGTCTGCCCATCTACGGTAATAGCAAAAGGCGTACCCTTAGCGTCATAGCGACGATAGCGTCGTCCAATAGAGTCCTTCTCTTCATAGGCAGTGGGGAAATGGTAGCGCAGTTCTTCGTAGAGCAGGCGGGCTTTTTGTACAAACTCCTCTTTACGCACTAAGGGGAAAACAGCTACTTGAATAGGTGCCAAAAGTGGGTGGAGCTTGAGGATGGTACGCAGCTCTTGCCCCCCTTCGGCTGTGGGCGCCATTTCTTCGGTATAACCCTGCGAAAGGTGCGCCAGCACCACTCTGTCCAGCCCTACCGAAGTCTCTATCACATACGGCACGTAGCTTTGTCCTAAAGTCTCATCGTAGTATTCCAGTTTCTTCCCGCTATATAGAGCATGGCGAGACAGGTCATAGTCTGTTCGGGAATGAATACCTTCTAGTTCTTTGAAGCCGAAAGAAAACGCAAACTCTATATCAGTAGCCGCTTTTGCATAGTGCGCAAGGTGTTCGTGGTCTTTGAAGCGCAGGTTAGCGGGATGCAGTCCTAAATGTTCATGCCAGCGACGCCGATGGTGCTTCCAGTATTCGTACCATTCTCCTTCACTGCCCGGACGGACGAAAAACTGCATCTCCATCTGCTCAAACTCCCGCATGCGAAATGTAAACTGCCGAGCGATGATTTCATTTCGGAAGGCTTTACCTATCTGAGCTATACCAAAGGGAACTTTGAGGCGCGCGGTCTTAAGTACAAGTGGGAAATCTACGAAAATCCCTTGGGCAGTTTCTGGACGCAGATAAATATCTTGTGCCTCATCCGCTAAAGCACCCAATTGCGTTGTAAACATGAGGTGGAACTGCCGTACTGCCGTCCATTCCGTAGAACCGCTTTCAGGACAGGGAACTTTTTCTTCTACCAGTAAGCGGGAAAGGGCTTCCCAATCTTTCTGAGCCATGGCGGTATTGAGTTGAGAGCGGAGGCGCTGGGCGCGTTGGTAATCCCCATGCCGCACCAACGCCTCCTCTAAAGGTATAATGCTTTCCTTTTTACGGAGTTTTTTCTCTGTCTCTCTGCGGGCTCTCTCCTCTAACTGCTGGGCATAATCTTCTATCAGCGTATCTACTCGGTATCGCTTTTTAGAGACCTTATTATCTACGAGGGGGTCGTGGAAGGCTTCTACATGCCCCGAGGCTTCCCACACCCGAGGATGCATGAGAATAGCGCTATCCAAGCCTACGATATTCTCATGAAGCTGGGTCATGGCACGCCACCAGAGGTCTGCGATTCTCCGCTTGAGCTCTGCCCCTAAGGGGCCGTAGTCATAGATACCGCCCACCCCCTCATATATTTCACTACTAGGGAAAATAAACCCTTGCTCTTTCGCGAAGGAAGCCAACCGACTCAGCTCTACCTTCATAAATAAGCCTTTTGGAGGTAGGGCTGAAGTACAGCAGGCACGCGTATTCTGCCATCGGGCATTTGATGGGTCTCCAGTAGCGCCGCCACTATCCGCGGTAGCGCTAAAGCACTTCCATTCAAGGTATGTACTAACTCTGTAGATTTTCCTTTGCGGTAGCGCAGTTTCATACGATACGACTGAAAGGTCTCAAAGTTGCTCACGGAGCTCACCTCTAACCAGCGCTGTTGAGCAGGGCTCCAGGCTTCTACATCGTAGGTCTTTGCCGAAGCAAAACTCATATCTCCCCCACATAAAAGCACCGTGCGATATGCCAGCTCCAGCTTATCTACAAGCCCCTGAACGTATTCTCGCATCGCCTCTAGCACCTCATAGGAGCGTTCTGGCTGTACGATTTGTACAATCTCCACTTTATCAAACTGATGCAACCGATTAAGCCCGCGCACGTCTTTGCCATAGGAGCCGGCTTCTCGCCGAAAACAAGGAGAATACCCGCACAGCTTGATAGGGAGTTGAGCTTCCTCTAATATTTCATCACGATAATAGTTAGTAAGGGGGACTTCAGCGGTCGGAATGAGATAAAGCTCATCTAACGGAACATAGTACATCTGTGCATCCTTATCAGGAAGTTGCCCCGTACCGAAGGCTGTATCGGTATTGACGAGGAAGGGGGGCTCCATTTCCAGGTAGCCAGCTTTTTCTGCTTCATCTAAGAAAAATTGGATGAGGGCGCGCTGGAGCTTAGCGCCATCGCCTACATAGAAAGGGAAGCCTGAACCACTCACTTTTGCACCCCGAGCGAAGTCAATCAGGCCTCTTTTTTCGGCGATTTCCCAGTGAGGTAGGCGCCCTTCTGCAGAAAGAAGAGGACGTTCGCTCTGGAAAACCACTACATTTTCTGCTGCGGAGCGCCCTTCGGGTACAGAGTCATGAGGGGGATTCGGCAAGCGAATCAGTACTTCTTCCAGCTTAGCTTCCACTTCTTGCAGTTGCTTCTCAAGCTGCTGAATACTATCCTTGAGCGCTTGGGTCTGCTGACGAAGGGTATCAGCGCGCAAGGAGTCTTTTTCTTTTAGCGCTTGTCCAATCTGACGGGAGAGATCATTAAGAGAAGCGCGCTGATTTTGCAGGGTAGTTTGGAGCGAGCGCCTTTCAGTATCATAAGCAATAGCTTGTTCGACCAACGGAGCAGGGTCTATATCTTTCTTGGCAAGGGCTTTGATGATTTGGTCTGTCTGGGTGCGCAAACGCTGGATTTCAATCATGCCGCGCAAAGATAGAAGCCTTAGGCAGAGGAAAGGAGCGCCATGAGCTCGCGCCCCACTTGAACAGGGTCATCCGCCGCACAAAAAGCTGAGAGCACCGCTACCCCATGGAGTTTGGGAATAGCCTCAAAGAGCTGCTTAGCTCTTTCCAGGGTAATTCCCCCAATCGCTATCACAGGATGAGTTATCGCTTCTACGAATGCTCTTAGTCCTTCTATCCCCAGGGGTGGATAGCCAGAGTCCTTGGAGTAAGTCTCAAACACAGGTCCTACGCCGACATAGGCTAAGGGCAGTTTGCGGATGGCTTCATACCGCTTGAGGGTATGCACCGTAGCTCCAATAAGCGCAAAGGCGGGCAAATGCTTGAGAGCTTCTTGGACAGGCATGTCAAACTCTCCCAAATGCACCCCTGTTGCCCCCACCTCTGCCGCTAAATCTACATGGTCGTTGATAATAATCTGTGTATGATGCTTGCGAGCTAATGCAATAATTGCGCGCAGTTCTTCTAAATCCCTCTCTCGCTGAAAGTTCTTCTGACGATATTGGAGAGTAGGGATACCAGCTTGTATAGCCATTTGGGCGAGCTGGAGATGCGAATAGCGCTGCTGAAGGCTGGTATCCATAATAACATGAATACGACCCACCCGAAGCATACCTCAAAGACTAAGGTAGCGCAATAGCGCTTGAAGTTGGTCGCGTGCGTTTTTCTCCATGAGGAGGTCCCCATGCAGCGCCGCAATCCGATACCCCTTCCGCTCTAAAAGTTCTATGCTGCGTGCTAAGTATATGCTATTAACCTTGAGGACAATGTAAGTCTTCTGGAGGTCTTCTTCATGACGCAGAAGGTAAGCTGATAGAATCCGAATCTCATCACTCTCTAAAATAGAGGCTATTTCTACCAGACTATAATCTCGGAGATAAGCCTCTAAAATCAGAACAGCGCCCGGCTCTTGCACTGCGCCGAGATGGCTCCACCAGCGAACTAATGCATCGGTAGTGATGAGTCCCTGATAAAGTCCTTCTTCATCTGCAACGGCTACTTCGGGGGTTTTGTAGTTTTCCATGTGCTGGAGCGCATCATAAACGGTAGCATAAGTTGGCAGCGGTGGGATAGAGTGCCATTTTATGTCTAACAGCGAGGTCTCGGGAGACTTACGAGCGAGTTGGCGCTTAGAAAAAAGCCCTACATATTTTCCTTCCTGTGACACTATGGGCAGATGATATAGACGGGGGAAACGATGAAAGAGCTGGCGAGCTTGCGCAGCCGTAGCAGTTTCGGGCAAAAAGACCTTGCGATACCGCAAGAGATGATTAAGACTCAGACTAGGTCGGTTCATTATAGACATATCGCAAAAATTGGATTAGTAGGTTATGAAATTGTTCAGGCTGTTCCATCATGGGAGCATGACCACAGGCATCTATGAAGTGAAGCTGGGCTTGGGGAAGGAGGCGATAGAAGAGGTATGCGGCAGAGACGGGTGTAATCGTGTCGTTGAGCCCCCAGATGAGACATACGGGGACTTGAATCTCTTTGAGCCAAGGCCCTACAAACTCCCGCTGGGCATCGCGAGCGATTTTGAGAATCCGGAGGGCCTTCGCGTTATCGTTGACTAAGTTATAGACTTCGTCTATGAGTTCGGGGGTAGCATGTCGGGGATCATAGAAGGTGTAGCGTACTTTTTCGGCTACATACTCTCGGCTACTGCGGCGTGGGAAGGAACTACCCATAGTATCTTCAAACAGACCAGAGCTGCCCGTAAGCACTAAAGCTCGTACGGCTTGGGGATACTGCCGCGCTATCCGAAGGGCGAGGTGCCCTCCCAAAGAGTTGCCTATCCAGACAGCAGGGGGCAGCTTTTCTCCCTCGTAAAAGTGCCATAGATACTCTGTAAGCCCTACTAAGGAGGGAGGCACGGCAGAAACTTCATGAACAGGCAAAAAAGGCACATAAACGCTATAGGATTGTCCCAGGGCGTGGAGGGAATACTCCCAGTTGCTCAATGCCCCGAAAAGCCCATGTACTAAAATAACGGGAGGACCCTCTACCTTCCCACCCCAAGCATATGCATAAGTAGGGCGTTTCTCGGTTTTCCACTGAAGAATCGTCGTGGGCGTAAAGGTCAAGGAGGAAGGGCTCATACTCAGCTAAACATTATTAGGGACATTCTTAGCCGAGAGAGAAGTAAGCAGCCCGACCCACCGGGCGAGAATTTCCCTACCATGGGGACTGAGAATAGAGTCAGGATGGAACTGAAGCCCCCAGATAGGATATTCCCGGTGCCGAATCGCCATGCAGTGTCCCTCCTGATCTTGGGCTGTTATTTCCAGGACTTCGGGTACATAACTGGCATGCAAAGCATGATATAGACCGACTGGCAAAGGAGAAGGCAACCCTTCAAAAAGCTCTTCTCCATTATGGGAAATAGGGCGTTGAATACCGAATAAAGGCCTCTTCATAGGCTCTACCTGCCCTCCAAAGCCATGGACAATGTACTGATGTCCCAGACAGATTCCCAGGATAGGTAAGTTTAGCGCAGGCGGGAACAAAGGAGGCAGTATCTCACCCAGAAGAGACGGATGGCCAGGGCCAGGACCGATAATAACCCCAGCCCACGGATAATGATATAACTCCCCTGGCATTAGATCAGTAGCTTGCCGTACCGAAACCTGAATACCAGTCTGCACCAATAAGCTAACGATGTTGTAGGTGAAAGAGTCATAGTTATCTATGAGAAGCACATGAAGCGAAGGCTCCTTCATAGGTATTGCAGAATAGTGGCTACTGGTGCTTCTTCTCGGAGAACCTTCTTGAGTTTGCCGCGAGCGTCGTATACGTATATAGTAGGAGCAACGCTATAGCCGAAGAAGTGATCAAACTTGAAATCTTTATCCCGCAGCACATAGGTAGAAGGGACGCCCTTGAGATACTTTTCTCGGAAGTTCTGTAAGGCTTCTACAGCTTCTGTAGATACCCACATGAGCTGAATCCCCTTCAGCGAAGCACTCTCTTTCTGAAAGAAAGAGGCTTGTTTTTGACAGTGGTCGCAGTGCGGATCAAAGAATACCACAATAATGCCTCGTTCTGGCTTGGGTAGGTCCTTGTCGGTGAAAGATTTACCATCTAAGGTATAAAAAAGAAATTTGGGGAACTCTTGAGCGGGTGGATATTTTTCGGGCTGCGCCAAGAGCGTCAGCGGAAGGATAGCCCATGCCAACCTTTTCATACTAAGCCAAAGATAGCAAAAATCTTGCCTACTACATTTGTAGCGGTGGAGCGCTGGAGTAGCCGATTAGGGGCGCTTATGGCTCTGATTGGAGGCGCCGTAGGTCTGGGAAACTTTCTACGCTTCCCCTTTCAGGCAGCAAAATGGGGCGGAGGAGCTTTTCTTATCCTCTACCTAATTGCTCTACTGATTGTAGGACTGCCCATGGTCTGGATAGAGATGGCTCTGGGGCAAGCCGGGGGCAAACAGGGGTATCAAAGCGCACCCGCCCTCCTGCACAGCACCGCAGGAAAAAGGGGCTGGCTTATCGGACTTATGGGGGTGTATGTGAGTTTGGGAGTAGCGGCATATTATGCCTATTTGACAGGATGGACGCTGGGTTATGCCTATCATGCCCTCGTAGGCACTTTCAAGGATATGCGCTTAGAAGAAGTGCGCTCTTTTTTCCCTGCATTTCTCAAAGAAGAAGCGGTTTATGCATGGATAGGCGTCTGGGGGCTCACCGCTATCGTTCTGCGCCAAGGGCTGCGCGCCGGCTTAGAGAAAGTGAATCTCTGGGGCATGCCTTTGCTTTTCCTGCTGGGCGTAGGTATAGCCATAGGAGCGATAGCCTTGGGGGCTACAGGGGTATGCGACACCTGCGATAGCCATAAGGGTATCGCTTACCTTTACCTACCTCGCTGGGAAGCACTGAGTCAGCCTGCTGTCTGGCTTGCAGCCGCCGGACAGGTATTTTTCTCTATAGGAGTAGGCTTCGCCATGTATCCAGTGTATGCCGCCTCCACTACGAACCTATCCGTAGTGCGAGAGGGTACGCTGACCGTAGCCGCTAACACCTTCGCCGAGGTCGTGTTAGGCGGGCTTATCATAGTGCCGATTACGACGGCATTCCTAGGGCTGCCTTATGTGAAGGAGCAAGCAGGCTTTGGATTAGGATTCGCTGTAATGCCTTATGTATTAGGGCAGTGGGGTGGAAATATCCTCATTTTCGCATGGTATCTCCTTTTATTTCTTGCGGCTTTTAGTTCGCACTTGGCGATGGGATGGGTAGCCATGACCTGGTTAGCAGAAACCTTAGGCGGTACCCCCCAGCGCTGGACATGGCTCTTCATAGGCATAGGGCTGCTGATGGGCTTGCCCATCGTAATAGATGCAGGAGGAGACCTATTGAACTTATATGACTATTGGGTGGGAACCCTTTTCCTCGTACTCGCTGCTTTGGGGCATTGGTGGGTCTTCGTCAGCTACGCTCCACACACTCTCAAGCTGCCATCTTTTCTTCAAATAGTCCTACGCCGAATAACCCCCATTTTTCTCATCCTGCTGCTAATTGGGAGCTTTTTCCAGCCCGAGGGAGGCGACTGGATACGAGCTTGGAAACACCTGCTGCAGGAAGGCTCCTGGTTATGGGCTGAGGACGCCTTACCCATCTGGTTCGCCCGAAAAGCCTTCGCTACCCCCCTACATGCAGTAGGATGGTTTATGTTGCTGGGTAGTGCTGTGCTACTTCTATTTTTGCGCAAGCGTGAGTGAAATACGCTGGGACTGGCAGGGCTTCTGGAAACCGCTTCCAAGCCGGGAGAAAAAGCTATTTCTCATACCCTTAGTATTCCTAATAGGGGGGACTATATGGGCAGCAACAGGCTGGTGGTCCCGTTATGATTTTAGCGAAGCCCTCGTACCTCTCTTCTTTGAAGAAGAGCAGATACACAAAGTAGCTGAGGCATCTATTCGGCATCGCACTTATGTCGTAGAACTTCCACTGCGCCGAGTGTATGAGATGCGAGTGGCGGACTTGCTCATTCCACCCTCATGGGCTATCGTAGCGGGATGGGTACTCAGCGTCATAGGATGGGGCGCTCTACTGGCTGGAACCACACGCATGCAAGGGCTATTCTCATATCTGGTGGCTTTTGCGTGGGCAGCCTGGGTTCATATAGGCGGCACTCCTGAAGCTTGGGCTGGAACCAATCCCCTCTATATCGTATCGCTGGGATTAGCCCTAAGTGCGCTTCTCCCTACCTATGCTGTGCAAGCGGGATGGTGGCGCCTCTCATTAGGATGGAGCTGCCTCATATTTAGCCTATTGGTGGGCATAGTTTTAGGACTGCCCGCCTCATGGAAAGGGCGCGTCGTGCTACACGATAGCCTAACTTTTCCAGGAATGCTCACCCTCGCTCTCAGTGGAATAGCCGGCTTACAAGCCCCTATAGCCATAACAGCCATCGGAGTATATCTACTCTCCCGACGCAAGGCTCGTCTTTTTAGTTATCTCGGGCTTGTTCTGGGACTTGCTGGTATAGCTGTTTTTCTCTGGATAGGCCCTGAAGAAGCCACTTTCACAGTAGCCATAGCCTTGCTGCTAATCGCCGTCCTTCTGAGCCTCATAGGACTTCAGCCTTTCTATCCCCTCTGGGCAGAAAACTTTCGCCAGCCCAGTGGCTTCTTTTGGGCATGGACAGGACTTTCGCTTATTACGGTAGGCGGATTAGGGTATCACGCATGGAATCACCAAGACCTCTTCATCTATCGCGTGGCAAACTTGCTGCGGGGTATGGGGATGGGGGGCATGGTCGGAATAGGAATCTATCTAATAGCCAACTTCTGGGTCGTATTGCGTAGAGGATTGATGAGCTATTGGGATTTAGCTCGTAGTACGCGCTTTCCCTTGGCAGGAGTATATTTTATCAGTATAGCTACCTTCATAGGATGGGAATCCCACCATAACTGGCCCACAGCTCGGTTTCCAGCACGCCTGCATGCGATTCTGCGTCCTGAGTCGGCTTTAGTAGCAGGGGATTGGGAAATTGCACAAAAACTCTATGAAGAAGCGCTAATTTTTTTGCCCTACGAAGCAAAAGCCAACTATAACCTCGCTCGCTTAGAAGCGCAGAAGACAGAAGAGGCCCAAAATGCCAGCGAGCGCTATCAACGCGCTATCTTGAGTAAGCCTTTTCTGCCCGCCGCTATTCAAGGAGCCTTAGTATGGATGGCATTAGATAGGCCCGTTTTAGCTATACAGAGCCTCCAGCACTATATCCGTCGCTTTGGCAGCCATCCCGAAGCCGCCAATCTCTTAGCCTTCTTATTCCAAAAAATAGGCGTTTTAGACTCAGCCGTGTTCTACTGGAAAGAAGCTATACGCGCTGCCCCTAAAGAAACCCGATACGCCCTGCATTTAGCTCTCCTTTATGCTACGCAAGGGCAAGCCGCCTGGGCAACAAAAATCGTATTTAGCCTAAAAAAACCCGATAACCCCTCTCTCAGTACAGAAGAGAATATAGCGTATCTCTGGTGGATACGGGCATTAGATAGTTTGCCCTTTCCTGTGCGTCGTGGCTGGAATGTCCAGTGGCTTGGGCAAACGCAGGATACTACCCTCCTATCAGGCATACTCAGACTCTTGCACCGCAATCGCAGTGGAGAAGCCGCCCTTTCTCTGGAAGCCTTGGCTCAACAGCAGCCTGATTTAGCTCCATTCGTGGCTCGTCTCGTAGGCATAGCACTCCTCCGAGATGGTCTCGTCCGCCGAGCCGCCGACCTCTTCTCTCTTGATACAACAGCATATAATAGACTCTATGCCTGTTATGCCTTAGCAGAAAGCGGCTGCATAGATACTGCCCTTGCCTTACTCAGCTATCTAAGCGTATATCATCCTGAAATTAAGCCCTTAGCAGAAAAAGAAACCGCTCTGCTTCTCGCAGCCAAAGGCTATCTCCCAAAATCTCCCGTTCAGTGGAATGACGACGACTACCTAAGAGTAGGGTATTATGCCTTTGCGCAGGGGAACCTCCCAGCTTTAGTGGCGGCTTTATATCCTTGGATAGAGAAAGGAGCGAAATACGATGAGCCCTATGAGTTAGCCGCTCGCCTTATCCTACGCAAAGGCGACACACTTGTTGCGTATGAAAATATCCAAGCTGGCCGCAAGCAAGTACCCAACTCCCTTCATCTTTCTCTGCTGGAGGGCGAGATTCTTCACAGTCAGGGCAAAACCTCGGAAGCCCAGCGCTTAGTCGACTCCCTTCTGAGGCATCTCCGCACCCGGGAAGACTCGTTATTATGGTTTTCGCTCAAGCTCCGCTTACAAAAGGATAAGAGCTTAGCTGATGCTATACTCAAGCACTTCCCTAATCACAGCGAGGCTCAAGTAGTAGTTGCGGATTCTCTTATGGATAAGGGCTTATGGTCGCAAGCGCATGAGTTCCTCTCTCAAGCCATCGCTGTCAATCCTTACGATAGTGTTCTGTGGCGTGCGTATGCCCGAGTTTATGAGGGCATGGGCATGAGCAAAGAAGCGGCTTATGCTCGGATGCAACCCGTCGTATGCCCCAGTGCGCCATAGCTTTCTCAGGGCGAGGACGCTTAGCCCGTGCGGTAGCCCTCTACCTACAGCATCGGAACGTCCCCCTCATAGGTCTCATAAACCGCAAGCACGCCCATACAACCGCTCTCACGGATTTAGGCATTCCTGTATATTCCGTAAGTCCGACGACATGGATAGAAGTCTGTCAAGCGCAAGAAGTAGCTTTCATCGTATTGGCAGGGTTTTTATCCCTCGTGCCTGAAGAAGTAGTGCGGAAATACCCCAGACGAATCGTGAATAGTCATCCTACCCTTCTTCCAGCTTTTGGGGGAAAGGGGATGTATGGAGTCCATGCACATAGAGCCGTATTATCCTCTGGGGCGCAAGAAAGCGGCTTCACGATTCACGAGGTGAATGAACGATACGATGAGGGTACTATTCTTTACCAGTTGCGCTTACCTATAACTGGCGTGACAGCTGAACAGTTGGAGGCGTTTATTCAGGCGGTGGAACGAGAAGTATATCCGCCTATCGTATGGAGGCTTTGGCAGGAAAGGGTAATCCAAGCCACCGCCAGCCTATGATTCCTATCACCAGCACTACCACTAAGTATAGCAGCGTAGTTCCGTGAGGGAAAGTACTCGGAGGAATGTTGCGTCGCCGAGGCTCCCCTCGCACTAAAGGCGTAGCGTACATCTCCACCTGAGGGGTAATTGCTTCTATACGCAAGTAAGTATCCTCTGGCTGAACAGTGTATTCTATGGTAGCGGATTGATAGACTTCTTTTCGGAGGCTGCCTTGCTGTCCTCGCAGACGCAGGGTATCGGCAGGAAGGGTAAGCCGTACCCTTAGGGTGTCTCCTTTGAGTATTACTTGCGCCAGCTTCGGATACAGCTGGGTGACCGGAAAAGCTGTGCGGTTTTTATAGCCTACGGTTTTACCAGCAAGAATAGCCTGCTGCAGGCTATCCAGGGAAGCATTAGGCGGGCATAGAAGCTCGGTCCATCGGCTCATGATTTCGTGAGGATTGTAGGCATCATGTAGATTATCATGGGCTAAAATAGGGGCAAAATGCCCAGAAGAAAGCGCACTATCCCATTCTGCTACAGAGTCGCCATAGCGGTTGAGCACTTCTATGGCATCATAACCGCCCAGTTTCGCCAGCTCCTCTCCCCTATAACTCCCAAGAAAGCGCGGATGCGCTATTACAAGCAGTTTTGTATAAGGGCGCAGTTTAGATAAAATCCACTGCTTATCCTGAATACCCTGCCAGAAAGGTACATCCATCCATATCACCTTCTCGCTCCCGAAACATAACTGATGGACTTTACCAACATTCCAGCCATGTTCATAGAGCGGTATAGGGCTAAGGGGATTGATGCTTTGATAGTCGGATATGCCTATCCAGGTATAGCCTAAGCTATCATACACTCTACGAATCACAGGGGCTTCCTGATAGCCGTTAGTGAGCCCTTTCCAAGCGCGGGAATGAATATGGAAGTTTGCCAGGTACCATATGAGTGTATCCCCAATAAAGGGATTATACCAAGAGGTTCCATGGAAGGGGTGAGGCTGCTCAAAATCATAGTGGGGTACTGCCAAGTATGGACTTAAAAGAATCGCCCCTAATAGCAGCAGACCTCCGCCTAATCTTTTATACCAGGGCACGCAGGGCTTGAGTCAACTGAGGGAGTCCTTGTCGGATTTCAGAGAGGGCTACCGCATAACTGATACGAATATGCTTATCCGAGCCGAAGCCCTCCCCCGATACGACCGCAACCCCTTGTTCTAAGAGGTAGTTTGTAACATCTTCGGCCTTTTGCATAGTGGCGCCGTGTGGGGCATGCTTGCCCAAGAAGGCACTCACATCCAAGAAAAAATAAAATGCGCCTTCTGGTAAGTAAGGCTGACTCTCAGGGAGATGGCTGCACAAGTATTCGTATATCCAATTCCTACGCTCTTGAAAGGCTCGTATCACGGGAGCGAGTAGCACTTGCGAATCCATGTTAAGACCCGCAATAGCCGCTTTTTGGGCGATCACATTAGCACCTGCGGTAGTTTGTCCTTGGACCTTCGTAGCGGCGTCCGCTATAGGTTTCGGAGCAATCAAGTAGCCCAACCTCCACCCAGGCATCGCAAAGGCCTTAGAGAAGCCATTACATATGATAGTTCGGTGAAAAAGTGAGGGGATTTGGGCAGGGGAGACATGCGTACTCCCGTAGCGAATCAGCTCATAAATCTCATCCGAGAGAACCCATATTTGTGGATGTTTCTCTAAGACCCTCGCCAGTTCCTGCAGTTCTTGGGCTGTGTAAGCCGTACCAGTAGGATTGGAGGGAGAGCAAAGAATAAGTACTTTGGTGCGAGAAGTAATTGCTTTCTCTAAGGCATCTGGGGTGAGTTTATAGTTTGTTGAGACTGTGGTAGGAATGATTACTGCTTTCCCTTCCGCCAGTTGAACGAGGGGAAGGTAAGATACCCAGTAGGGAGCCGGGATGATTACTTCTTCGCCTGGCTCTAAAATAGAGAGAAGGGCATTATAGATAGCTTGCTTGGAGCCGTTGGAGACCACGACTTGTGGGGCTGTGTAGGGGAGACCGTAGTTTTTATGATAATAAGCGGCGATGGCTTCCCGCAGCGGAAGCAAGCCCGAGACAGGCGGATAGGGGGCGTGCCCTTCACGGATGGTGGCGATTGCTACTTCTTGGAGAGGCTCAGGCACAGGAAAGTCAGGCTCTCCTAAAAGGAGCGATATGATTTTTCGGCCTGCGGCTTTGAGTTCGCGGACGCGCTGCGCCATTCCCAGCGTTTGGGCTTCTTGGAGCGCAGCGATGCGTTTCGCTACAGCGCTCAACTCAGTATCGTAATACGAGGCAGCTTGAAGCGGCTCAGGGTAAAGCGCAGGGCCTCATACGCACTGTCCAATACATTTTGGCCCATAAGTTCTAATGGCACTCGCATGTAAGTCTCTATCGCCTTCTCCGTGTCTTCAAAGTTAGGAGACTCATCATTGAGCCAAAACTGAATAAGCCCCCAGTGAATTCCCCACAGTACATCCAGATATAAATTTTCTAAATGACGAGACTGAATCTCATCCGCAATCACCCCCTCTTGAATGACTTCCGCAATATGCGTGCGGAATTTTCGCTGATAGCTTCGCAGCAGGGTAAATTGGGTATAGGTCTTTCGGATGAAGGTTCTATCCTTGACCACATTCTCAAAGAATGTGAAAAAGTAAGCCAGAATCTTCTCGCGAGCGGTGTAAGAGTTGTAGGTCTCGGAAGATTTTAGGGCTGAGATAACTTCGTCTGCGTAACTACTCCAGATTTTGCGCCCAATCGCATCCAGAGAGGCGAAGTGCTTGTAAAAGTCTGCTTCGGAGATGTCCAAGGCTTTGCAGAAGCTATAGACATTCATTTTGGCGATTTTATCTTCCACGACGAGCTGCTTGTATAGCTCTTGAATACGAGTTTCTAAGGGAAGCTCCTTACTACGACTTGCCATAAGGCAAAGGTACGCATTATTTTTGTAGAGAGATGCGCAGAGTATGGGTTGTAGATGCAGGCGCTACTAAGACCGAATGGGTATCTTGGCGCGAAGAGCTGGGGGATGAGGCTTATTCGTTCCGCAGCGATGGTATCAATCCCGAGGTAGAAGGCTGGGAACAAGTCAGAAAAAATCTCCAGAAATACGCCTACCAGCTCTTAGAAGAGCAGGATTTTCCTGCTCCTACGGAGATTTATTTTTACGGGCCTGCGCTCCATGCACCCGCCAGTCGCCAGCAAATGGAACAGCTTCTACGAGAGATTTTCAAGATTCCCCCCCAACGCAAAGTAGAGGCATATCATGACCTTCTGGGGGCTGCCCGCTCCGCTTGGAGAAGAAAACCAGGTGTGGTAGCTATTTTAGGTACAGGCTCTAACTGTGCGCTCTGGGATGGAGAAAATATCCAAGCCCAGCGCGGAGGGCATGGCTATCTCTTAGGAGATGAGGGCGGGGGAGCTGACTTGGGAAAGCATTTCTTGAGCGCGCTGCTCCACGATGAAGTAGAAGAAGATTTAGTTCGTCTTTTTTTCAAAGAAAATCCTTTTCCAGAAGCAGTAGATGCCCTAACACTGCGCCGCATGGCTTATGCCAGTCTGCGTCCTTCGGCGTTTTTGGGCAAGTTTGCTGCCTTTCTGGCTCATCATCAGAGACATCCATGGGTTCAGGCCTTAGTGCGAGAACGGTTTCGGCTATTCGCCCGTCGCACATGGAAGCACTGGAAGACCGATTACCCCATACGATACGTGGGAGGGGTGGCGAATGCATTCAGCTCTATTTTGGAGGAGGTTACCCGAGAAGAAGGGGGGCAGTGGGGCGGCGTAGTAGAAAATGTAGCGGAAGGACTGCTTCGGTATCATTTGCGTGGGTGAGTGGGTCTGGATTCCTGCGCAGGCAGTAGTACCCTTACGAGCAGAACCTACCCACCGCAGCGAAATGGTCTCTACCCTGCTCTGGGGAGAACCGCAGCAGATTTTACTACAGGAGCGTGATTGGCTTCAAGTGCGCGGATGGATAGATGGATATGTAGGATGGGTGCCGACAGGCGCACTCATGCCAGCATATCTTCCTGAAAGAGAATGGGGTATTGTATTTCGGCGGGAAGCCCCTCTCTATCATGAAGAGCAGAAGTGGGGATGGGTGCCCTGTGGCTCTCTCGTGCCTACCGGCGGTTATTGGCACACCGCACAAGGCCGATTCTGGGTGCCCTCAGGCTATTGGCGCCCCTGGCGCAAACGCTCCCTCCAACCCCTCCTAAGGAAATGGCAAGGGCTTTTTCACCGAACGCCCTATCTCTGGGGCGGGAAATCCCCCCATGGTATAGACTGTTCAGGACTGACTCAGCTCTTTTACCGTCTGGCAGGAAAAATCCTCCCACGCAATGCCTATCAGCAAGCCGATTTCACTCTACCTACGACTCATCCCCAACCCGGAGATTTAGTCTTCTTCACCCCAGGGGATGCTCGTATCACTCACGTAGGCTTATGGCTAAACGATGGTTATCTTCTGCATGCTACGCCTGCCGCCGGGGTTCAGGTGCAAAAAGTAGATTCTCTCTTTACGCATGTTCTCCACAGCATACGGACATTCTTTCACGAAGATTTCGTTATTTAGCCAAAACGACGCCGTGGCCGTTCTGGTGCTGAACTACGACTACCAGCCGGTGCATATCACGACCTGGAAAAGAGCTTTCACCCTTCTTTACCTTCGCAAGGCAGAACTGGTAGAAGCACGAGCAGGACGAGTACTGCGCACGGTACGGAAAGAGTATCCTTGGCCCAGTATCATTCGGCTACTTCGGTATGTGCCCGCTCCCTATAAGCAAGTCCCCCTCAATCGCCAGAACATTTTCCGTCGGGATGGATTTCGGTGTGTGTACTGCGGTTCTCCTCATAATCTCACCGTGGACCATGTCATACCCCGCAGCCAAGGGGGAACCGATAGCTGGGAAAACTTAGTAACTGCTTGTGGGTCGTGCAATCATCGCAAGGGCAATCGTACGCCAGAGCAGGCTGGTATGGCTCTGCGATATAAACCGCGGCGTCCCCATTATTTGCTTTTCTGGCTACGCGGCGCAGAGGAAATAGAAAGTTCATGGCGCCCGTATCTCATGTTAGAGCCCACGCGATAGTGCCTCCCTCCGGGGATTTCCGCCCCGACTGGTTGTACTATAAAGGACGGTTATGGTACCGCCCCGCTGTGCGCTTGCATGAAGGACAGGTAGTTTATTTTTCACCTGAGCCTCACCCCCAAGCCATGCCCATCGCCGGCTTACTTTCTCCTGCGTGGATCAACGCTCATACCCACTTAGAGCTCTCCCATCTCTCCCATCAAATACCGCAAGGACGAGGAATGATAGACTTTATTCAGCGGATGGGTCCTCGGCGTGGGAATGCAGCAGCTTCTGTGATATACTCCGCCCTTCAAGAAGCCTGCATAGAAGGCACTTGCGCCTTCGTATCGCATCAAAACCATCCGCTTCTGGAAGAAGCCATTCCAGCGTATGCTGTAGTTCAGCCGCTTCGGGAGTTCTATGGACTGCGGCGCAGGGGAGCACGCCAGCAGTACCGAAAACTATCACGGCAACCGACTGCATTCACCCCCCATAGTCTGTATGCGCTTGCGCGTCCCCTACTGCGAAAAGCAGCCCGGCCTACCCAGTTCCCTCGCAGCCTTCATTTTATGGAGAGCATAGAGGAGCGATTATGGCTGACCGAGAAAAAAGGCCCTTTTCGCACATTTCTTCAGCAGTTTGACAAAAAACCGCCAAGGCTTCGCTGGCTCTACTGGATAGCACGCCTCTACCGCAAAGCCCCCGCCCTCTGGCTCGTTCATAGTGCCGAGCTCTCGCCCCTCTGGATAGAAAAACTGCTTCACCGATTTCAGCGGCTCTATTTCGTATTATGTCCGGTCTCTAACTATTACCTCTTCCGCCGTATGCCACCTCTCTCCCTGTGGGAGAAATACCCTCATCGGTTTCTCGTAGGAACCGATAGTTTAGCAAGTAGTTTTTCGCTTTCCCTTTGGAAGTCCGTACAGAGTCTGTACGCCGCAGGTCTCTCCTGGGCAACTATACTGCGTGCCGTCGTAGATACACCCCGTCAGTGGATTCGTCCCAAGGGGCTGTGGGTGCAAGTCGCCCCCCTTTCCCCAGAGGGACATATACTACCCTATACCAAAGCCCGACTTTTTTGCTCAGAAACTAATCCGATAGATAAGCGATAATCCAAATACCCGAAAGTCTAAGGGTACTGGGTCTATTTGTCCCATAACCTCGGTATTGCGTCGGCTGGGGATTGGGTCAAAATATATCCTCAGGGTTGTCGGACTGACTCGCCTTAAGTTGAAGGTAAGTTCAGCAAACACAGTGGGGTTAATAAAGCTTTGGCGGAGTTTACCTATGTAGTTACCCGATAAAGCAGCATAAGTAAGCTGAAAGGACGTAAAGCGCAAGCCAGCTCCAGCTCCTATCCCCAGTCGCTGCAGATTATAGGCTGTGGCGCCGGCTCCTATACGAACATATCCATACACGGGCACATGAATCATCCAGTTTCCTCCGTATCGTCCGAGAAACTGAAAAGCACCCGTGATTTGTGCGCCTGGACCCGCTGCTATGACTTCATTTTCCGTGCGGAAATAAGTGTAGTTTGTCCCTAGCGTAAGCCCCCAAAAATCAGCAGGATAAGTGAAAAGAGGCGTATTCATGAAACGAATGTCTATGAAGCTTAGGTCAGCCCCGAAGAAAGGATTAAGCTTGCTCCAAAGAGATTCTTGTGGTTCGTTTTTTTGAGCGAAGATGAGCAGTGGTAGTAGTGCTAAAGCGATTTTAGCAGTATTCATCAAACAGCAAGCTAAGGACCTGCGCTATGGCTTGAGGATTGCGTCCTTCTATTTCATGGCGGGGTATAAAGTAGAGAAGTCTGTCTCCTTTCCAGAGGGCTATACTGGGAGAGGAGGGGGGATGGGGGGCTAAGTATTCGCGTAGCTTAGCTGTGGCTTCCTTGTCCACCCCAGCAAATACACTGTAAAAGCGATTCGGCTTACGAGAGTGGCGCATAGCCAAGCCTACCGCAGGGCGGGCTGAAGCCGCAGAGCAACCACATACCGAATTAATCAAGAAGAGTGCGCTTTCCCCTGTTGCTTTGAGCTCACTGATGACCTGTTCTACCTGCTGAGAGGAACACAACTCCACAATCCCTAAATCCTGCGTCTCTTTCCGAATAGGCTCTACTACATAAGCCGGGTACATATGCTCAAAGGTAACAAAAATCTAGGGCAGCTTGTCGGGAAAGGCTATGGGTTCTGGGGCTAAATGAAGAGGCAGCGGAAGGTTATCCCTTTTTTCCCGAAGGAGTTGCAGCCAGCTCTGGGCCTCTTGCAGTTCAGCAGGATAGTAATCTTGAATTCGCACTACATATGCATACGCAGGGGCTTCATGAAGAGCGACTTCTACTCGCTGGCGAATGAAAGAAGGTAGCTTAGCCAGAGAAGATTCGCCCACTTTCTCATCGTAGAAGGGATTATCCCGATTTTGGACGAGAAGCGCTAAGGACTGGTATTGAATGCTCCCCCCTCTGTAATAATGAGCTGTCAGACTAAGTCCTGTGATACGACCGTTGAGGGGGAAATGATAAACGCTCCAAGGAACCGCAATTGTTTCAGCCCAGGCATGATTATAGTGCCAGAGCGTATCCCCAGGGGTCTGGGGGCGTTCTGCTAAGGGTATGATGATTTCTATGAGTTTGTGTGGTATGCGTCCGGCTCGCCAGGTGCGCGGACCTTGAGTTATCGTCAAGTAGCGTCGTCTCCAGCGCAGGGAGGGAGGTTCCGATACCAGCGTAAGCGTATCACCACCTACCGTGAACCGCCACCACCACAAGGAGTCCCTTGAACATATCTCTACTAAAACGGGATTTTTCCGCATAAAGGGCTTGATGGGAAGAGGATCAGCCTGAGGTGCAGACCGTAAGGAAAGCCGAGATAATCCCCGAAGGGTACGAGGGGTGCTATGCCAAACTGTATCCTGATAAATAAGGGAGGCACACTGTAGCCAGACTAATAATACCTGCATGCGAGGCTAAGTATGTCTCCCGGATTGCTCAGCGTTGATTGGGTCTGAATAGTGCAACTATGGAGTCTGATTTTCGCCCGAAAGGGGTTTGAACTCTACTCGCCGATTCAAGAAGCGATTGTAGGGTGTGTCATTCGGTTTCCAGGGCATCTCTTCGCCGTAACCGCGGGCACGCATGCGATGAGGAGGCACCCCTTTCTCTACAAGATGTTTGAAGATAGTATTAGCTCTACGCTCCGAGAGCCCTTGATTATATGCTACGGAGCCGATACTATCGGTATGTCCTCCAACTTCTATAATGATATTCGGATACCGTTGCATAATCTGTAGTACAGTGTCTATAGCAGCTCGGAAATCTTGACGGAGATACGACTTATCAAAGTCAAAATGAATACGCGGCCAGTTGAGAGAGTATAAGTCTTCTATGCGTACCATGGCCACCTGCTGGATAAAGTCTCCTGTATCAGGTATTTGTACCAAACTGAGGTACTGAGCATAACCGGGTGCAGTAGCATGGAGAAAGTAGGTACCTGCTTGGGGCTTCGGGTAGAGGGAGTCAGAAACGCCCCTTAGAACCTGCATGCCTTCAGGTTGCTCATAAGGACGCAAAATCACCTGAATCCCCACAGGGGCTCCCGTACGAAGGTCATATCCCTTGGCTTGGAAACTAAAAGCGCGCGGAGCAGGAGGCGGTGGGGGCGGTGGTGTCTCCCTCACAATCAAAAACAAGTCCATTCTACCTTGCGAGCCCAACCTGTCCGAAGAGATATAGATTGAATCAGGAGAACTCATGAAGAGATAAGTATCATGCGCAGGACTATTGAAGGGACGAGGTAAGCGGATGGGTTTCCCCCACTTTCCGTCAGGCTGGCGTATTGAAAGGTACAGGTCATAGCCTCCCAAGGAAGTAGGGCCGTCATGGGCGAAAAATAGACTATCTCCCACGATAAACGGGGCATCTTCATCATAGGGGGTATTGAGTTCTTCGATGTTCTGAGGCTCGCTCCACTTGCCATTTGGCAAGCGGTAGGTCATCCAAAGGTCTTCTTTACCCTTCGTGCCCTTCCGGTCCGAGGAAAAGATAATACGACCCGTCTTAGGGTCATAACTCATCGCATCTTCGCTACCTTTTTTACTATTCGGGAAAGCACCCCAGAAAACAGGGGACTTCCATCCCGTTCCCGCAGGATAGGCAATATAAAAGTCGCCCCGCCTTTTTGCTGAACGATAAACAATCATCGTGTCCCCATAAAATCCTGCCACGCCTTCGTGCCATTTGGGATAGAAACCTATATGCTTAGGTTCTTCTTGTTCGTTCGCTCTCTTGTAATAGAGAGCCTCATAGGGAAGAAGGTCTTCCGGGTCTCGTCCTCTCTCCGAGTTTCGCCTCGTAATAAAGTAAATCACCCCCTTGTGAATGAAAAGCGAATATTCATGGGAAGGGGTATTCAGTTCGGATAAGTTATGCACCACCCAGCGAAAGGTAGAGGGAGTAGCGTCCGGGGTATTGTTCATAAGCTGACGGGCGTAGCTGAGATACAAATCCACCATCTCAAGCGATTCGGGCATGAAGAGGCGACGATGAGCTTCCCTTAGCAGCGTAAGGGCTGGTTCAGGGTTTTCATGATATATAAGAAGTCTTCCGTATTCCACGAGAAAGTTGGGTTCTACCTCTTGGGGTTTGAGCTGAGAGAAGGCTTTTTGGTAAAGCGTATACGCCCTCTCTTTATCGCCGAGCTGGTAGTAGCTACTGGCATAATAGAGCAGATGGTCTGCAGGAAGGGTTTCAAGTTGGGAAGCGGAGGCAGTCTGAGTCAGTTCCTCATAGTTGCCTTGATAATATAGCCGCGCTAACTTCCGCTTGGAAGTTTGCGCCCAGAGCAGACAGCTCAGTCCCAACGAAAAGAGAATGAGGGCGCTTCTTCTCATATCATGCAAAAGTAGCAAGAGTTATGAGAATGAGAATAGCATAGCTGATTACCATTCTCGTCGGTCTGATCCCCATGCCAGCCGGTCACGCAGAGTCTCAAAGTAGCCCTTAGGAGATGCGCGAACTACTTTGAGCGCAGTTTGAGCTTTGCGGAGGGCAACCGCCGTAGTATCGGGCACCGCCGTCGTTTTACCATCCAGCGCTATTTGGATTTGTCCTGTGTGAGAACGAAAAGTCAAACTCAATACCCCACTATCTGGAATCACCAGCGTCCGTATCGTAAGGGAGTGCGGCGCAATCGGTGTGAGCAAAAAATTTGCACACTGGGGCGTAAGAATCGGGCCTCCACAAGCCAGAGAATAAGCCGTAGACCCCGTAGGCGTCGCTACGATTAGACCATCCGCCCAGTAGGTATTGATAAGTTCGCCATTCAAATATACATCTATGAGAATCATCTCCACAGTCAGGCTCTTGGAAAAAGTAACTTCGTTTAGAGCGAATCCCTCTTCTGGTTGGAAAATAGGCGGTTCTGTCGTGATTTGAAGCAGGCTACGCTCATCCAGCGTATATCGCCGATGAAGCACACTTTCGGTGAGGGGAATGAGTTTTTCTTGAGGCACTTCGGTCAGGAATCCTAACCTTCCCGCATGAATGCCCACAAGCGGAATACCAATAGGAGCTACGACCCGCGCTGCGTCCAGAAAAGCGCCATCCCCCCCTATGACAAATGCCACATCGGCTTGTTCTATCTCTCTACGAGCGCGGAATGTGATAAACTCCCAGCTTCCCCCTACCACCTTACTCCACGCTTCGGCAAACTGCTCTTCTACTAAAAGGCTGACCCCCTGATTGTCCAGAAAGTCCTTCCATGCGTTGAGGATGGAGCGATCTATTCTGTGGGTCCAGCGACCAAATAAAGCCAGTTGCTTCATCGGCGCCCCCACTCTCGGAACGCATCCTCCTCCAACTGCCGTTGAAGGAGAAGGCTCTCTAAACGAATCTCTGTATTGCGGGTAAGAATGTTTTGGTCGTAGATAAGGTAAGCTCTATTTCCCATCCAACGATAACGCGGGGCATATCCCTCTTGCTTTCCCTCTCCGAAAAACGTACGCAAGAGAACAAGAGCGGCTTGACTTGCCTCTTCCCCTTCTATTTTGATTTGAATTGTATGAAGCCGCCCTCGGTAGAAGGCATACTTTACTTCTTTGAGGGGGACACCTTCCCAGCTCGTGTCTCGGGGGCTGCGATACCACTGCTTACGCTGAAAAGTACCCAAAGGCACAAGCCCTACAAATCCAGCAAAGGGAGATTCCAGCGTTCTCCCCAACAGTCCATATATCGTATCTATGGGCGCTTGTGCCCGAAGAAAGCTACTCAGACAAATGAGTACCGCTATGCGGCTCACTTCGGCGAAGATAGTTTCCTACCGCACAAGAAAGACAGGACTGACTCTGACAGGCAATGCGATAAAGCTGTATTTGGCCTTGGGTCTGCCAAGCATTTCGGCCAGGATACGCATAACGGGCATACAAGCGGGTGTAACGATTATTTTCAGGGGGTAACTGCTGAAACTGTGCTATTTGGGCAACGGCCGCTTCCAACTGCCCCGTATGCCGCAGATAATGAATAGAAAAGGGCAGGAGGGCATTGATGAAGATATTTTGATGCAGAAGGGGAGGAAAGCGGGTCAGAGGACGAACGGCGGGTTTTTGCCAGGCGATATGACGCTGCCAATAAGGACTGGGTAGTGGCAAGTTTTGCGGAGGCTTCTCTAAGAGATGGATTGGATTAGGGAACTGCTCCAGTAGCGCAGCTAGTAAGCTCCACCGCACCCATGCGGTAGCCGGCGGACGGAAGGGACGCCACGAAAGCGAAAGGGACTGCCAGCTATGTTTTCGGCGAAGGTATTGCCAAGTGCTCAGAAGTTCTTGTTCGTAGGGCGCTGCAGGCGGCCCCACCCCTTCTAAAAGCCCTGATAAGCCAAAAAGCGTTGCTTCTTTTTCTAAGAGCGAATTCGTATAGCGGGTGAGATAGGTCCACGGCAGATACTCTGCTACTTGTTGGAAGAGAGACCCCTGGGGAGCGCCCATAGCATAAGCTAAGGCTATCCAGAAGGCTTGCATTAGTTCATTTTCACTGCGGTAGATATGGAGGCGAGCTTTGAGGCGCTGCTCGCCCCAAAAATCATAGACTTCCTGCCATACTTCTTGCGGCACTTCCCGGGCCAAGCCGGCACAGGGGAAAGGTAGTCCAGAAAAGCGGGCTTGAAAAGAAGGAGGAATACCTGCGCTTTTGAGCGGAAGGATAGGAATGGCACGCCCCTGCCAATCTAAAGTACGATGGGTGGGTTCGGCTTCCCAGACCACATGTAGAATCACGGAAGCATACTTAGGGTTTTCATGATGGCGGTGGGCATACCACTCCGAGGGGATGCGGTCTATTTCTACACTACCAGCCCATCGCACACCTTCTATCCGAATGATAGCTCCACTAAAGTCTGGGCCTGCCGATTGTGGCGTGCCAGGGTGCAGTACTTCTACCCGCTGCCCACAGACGGTATGTAGCGATGCTGAGTCAAAAAGCTTCCGGCTCCATAAGTAATGCAGAAATACTTCTGGCACTAATGCAGCCACACTTCCCAGCTTCCATTGCGAGGACGCACTTCAACAAACTGCTGTAAGGTAGTAGCCAGTTGCACCCCTACATAATCTGGACTAATCGGATAGCGCCGATGCCCCCTATCCACTAAGACGAGTACTTCTACTTGGGCAGGGATAGTGTCTCCTGCCAAACGGAGGAGTTTGCGCAGAAGGGTTTGCCCTGTATAGAGTACATCGTCTATAAGCAGGATCGGCTGCGCAGAAAGAAAGGACTCATCGTGGCGATAGAGATAGGGCTGAGCTCCTTCTCGTTCCAGAAGCCCAGCGATGCGCTGGGCAATGGGGGTACCTCTTTCGCTGACGCTCACCAGCAGCGGGAGAGCCTCACCAAAATGCCGTTCTAAAATCTCCAAGCTCATCCGATACAAGACGCGCTCTACAGCCTCAGGGCCTAAAACGCAGCGCCCTACCATTCTATCTTTTGCTTACTGAGAAAGGCTTGGATACCGCGACGGAAGTCTTCCGTAGCCCGCGCGTGTGCATTCATCTTCGCCGCAAACTGTAGCCCAGTCTCCAAGGGCATATCCTGAATGTCTGCAATCAGCTTGCGCGTAAATTCCAAAGAAGTGGGTGAGTTTTGCTTAGCGATTTTGACAGCTAACTCATGAACGAAGTTGGCTATTTGCTCAGGTGATACTAAATAATGAAAGAGCCCTATCGCATGGGCTTTTTCTGCGGAGAAAGGCTCTGCTGTGATAAGCAGTTGTCTGGCCCAGGCTTCTCCTATGCGCCGCAGTAAGAAATAGCTGACCATCGCAGGGAGAAAACCGACTTTGGCTTCGGGATAGCTGATGGAGGCGTTGGGGGTCGCTACTGCCAGATCACATACTGTCACTAAACCCGCTCCCCCAGCGAGCGCAGGTCCTTCCACTTGTGCAATAAGTGGCTTGGGGTAGCGGTACATCATCATATAAAGCTCCATGAGATTGAGGGAGTCCGTAAGATTTTCTTGGAAAGTGTAGTCTTGGAGCTTTTGAAGGTATTCAATATCAGCCCCAGAACAGAACACAGTTCCTTTGGCGCGAAGTACAATTATGCGCACCGAGGGGTCTTGTTGCCACTGAGAGAGGGCTTGTTTGAGCTGGGTTACCATTGCGTAGCTCAGGGCATTTCGGCGCTCAGGACGATTGAGGGTAATATAGCCTACACGCTCTCTAATCTCCGTCTCTACGACTATGGGAAGGGTAGCTTCCTCCGTCATGCCACAAACATACCACTTTTGACCTATGGGGGACTACCGTGATAGAGGGTATGTTCCAGCAGTTTTTGCCACGCCTCCGGATAGCGGGCATAATACGCTCGCGCTAACTCCCACTGGACAGAATCTATTTGATATTTCTTTAGCGCAAGGTAAGCTACTCCCCGCCGAATGCTATCCAGCTGGTCTAAAGCAAAAGGTCCTCCCATTATACGCGCCTCCTGCTGATAGATTTCCCAGAGGATACGAGCAGTGGTATCAGGAGAAATAGGGGGAGGGGGAAGCCGAGAAGCCTTACACGCTATCAGAAAGAGCAGTATAAGCCCGAATCTCCTCCACATACTGGCGGTCATTAGAGAGACGAGGTACTTTATTTTGCCCGCCGAGTTTGCCTTTGCTTTTGAGCCAGCGGTAAAAGGTCCCTTCAGGTAGCATCACTATCTGAGGGGGGGTAAGGGCAAGGTCGGCTTCTCGCTTGGCGTCGTAATCGGAGTTGAGCTGGCGCAGCGTATGATCCAGCACATCCTTGAACCGTTCTATGTCATCGGGCGGACGAATAAACTCAATAAGCCATTCATGAGCGCCTCGGCTTCTTGCATGGAGGTAAATAGGCGCTACTGTGTAATCCCGCACCCGAGCGCCCGTGGCTTCACAAGCAGCTTTAAGGGCTGCTTCGGCTTGTTCTATCATCACTTCTTCTCCGAAGGCGTTGATGTAATGGCGTGTGCGCCCCAAGATGCGAATTCGGTAGGGGTTTATGCTCGTAAATCGCACAGTATCCCCAATCAAGTACCGCCATAGTCCGCCTACTGTTGTGATTACCATGGCATACCCTACACCTACCCGGACTTCTTCTAAAGGTACGGCTTCCCAGCGGCCTGCCTCCCAGTGCTCTAATGGAATAAACTCATAGAAAACGCCATGATCCGTAAGTAGGAGCATGTCCTTCGTAGCAGAAGTGTCCTGAAAGGCGAAAAAACCCTCTGAAGCGTTGTAAATCTCCAGATATCGTACCCGAGGAGTGGGGAAATATTGACGGAAAGTAGCTTCGTAGGGCGTGAAGCTGACCGCCCCATGAAAGAACACTTCAAATCGGGGAAAGACTCCCAGCATGTTCGTAGCTCCTGTACGCCGCAGCAGCGCATCAAAGAGAAGAACAGTCCAAGTAGGTACCCCTGCTAATCCTACGATACTTTCCCGCTGGGCAAGGAGCGCTTCTGTCATGCGAGGCAGTTTTTCTTCCCACTTGGGCAGGAGGGCTATTTCCAGAGAAGGGGCCCGAAAGAACCGATAAAAGGAAGGCATATTTGCCAGCAGTACTGCGCTTAGGTCGCCACACCGAGCTTGCGGCCCCATCGGACCAATCGCATGCGAGCCCCCTATACTGATAATCTTCCCTTCCAAAAGCTGCGTATCCTCCCGATACAGCGTCAGATAGGTAGCAAACATGTCCCGAGCCGCTCGGAAGTGATTGTATCGCAGACTATCAGCAGGAATGGGAATGTACTTACTGCGGTCGTTGGTAGTGCCGGAGGATTTGGCAAACCAGCGAACGCTACCTGGATAAAGCACGTCCGGCTCTCCTCGGAGCATGCGTTCTATCCATGGATAAAGGACTTCATAAGGTTGGACGGGTACCCTCTGCCTAAAAGTTTCGTAAGTAAGATTAGCCGTTATGCCTAACTTTTTCCCGAAGGCAGTTCCCGCCCCCTTGCGAACCAGATACTTCAGCCAATAGCGCTGGCCTTCTAAGGGATGCATTTGTACTCGCCTTATGCGCTGGTACGGTATGCGCATAGCCGCGTACAGCGGTGCCAGCAGCTTCATGGCACGAGCTGAAACTTCTCTCCTAAATATACACGACGCACTTGGGGATCAGCAGCCAGCTCTTGCGCCGTGCCTTCCTTTAGAATCTTGCCCTCATATAGAAGATAAGCCCTTTGAGTAATGCGCAGCGTTTCATGAACATTATGGTCCGTAATGAGAATACCTATGCCTTTCTCAGCTAACTTAGCGATAATCTGCTGAATCTCCTCTACTGCGATCGGGTCCACACCAGCAAAAGGTTCATCCAGTAGGAGATAGCGGGGTTCTATGGCGAGTGCGCGAGCGATTTCGGTTCGGCGGCGCTCTCCGCCCGAGAGCTGCTGTCCCAAAGAATGTCGTACGTGCTGCAGCCCAAACTCCGAGAGAAGCTGTTCTATTCTTTCAGCACGGGCTTTGGAGGAAAGATTAGAGCGCATTTCCAGAACCGTGCGCAGATTATCTTCTACGCTCATGCGACGAAAGACCGAGGCTTCCTGCGGCAAATATCCAATCCCTCGCTGAGCCCGGCGATACATGGGGAGGGAAGTGATACGCTCTTCGCCTAAGTAAATCTCCCCCTCATCTGGGCGAATAAATCCCACTATCATATAAAAGGTCGTGGTCTTGCCGGCGCCGTTGGGCCCGAGGAGCCCTACGATTTCACCGGGCTCTAAGTGCAAGGACACTTGCTGGACTACTTGGCGCTTCCCATACACTTTGACCAGTCCTTCCGCCCGCAGCCGCACTAAGCAAATGTACCAACTTCTTACCTTTGAGTATGTGGTGTGTTACGGGGGCCACGGGATTTTTGGGATATAGCTTTCTGCGGGAGTGGGAGCGAAGAGGTAGGCCGTTTCCTCTGCGCGCCTTAGTGCGCGACGTGAATCATCCAGTCCTCCGCCCCTACCAAGGTAAGCTGGAAATCATCCAAGGCTCCTTACAAGATAAGGAAGTACTTCATGCTTTTTGTGAGGGAGCTGAAGGCGTGCTGCATATGGCAGCGGCGATTAGTTTTCTGCCTCGTACTCGCCCTTGGATGCATAAGGTAAATGTAGAGGGCACCCGTCATCTCGTCAACGCCGCGCTGGAAACCAAAGTGCAAAAGTTTATCTATATTAGTTCTATTGCTGCATTAGGGCGTCCTGCCTCCCCCCAAGAGCCTATCCGTGAAGACACCATCTGGCAAGATTCCCCCTATAACACGCATTACGGCTACACTAAATACCTTGGCGAGAAAGAAGTCTGGCGCGGGCATGAAGAAGGCCTCTCCGTACTGATTTTCAATCCCGGTATCATCCTCGGGCCTTATATCTCATGGGATAAAGGCTCGCCTGCTTTTTTCCGCATGGTATGGAAAGGGCTTCTGGCTTATCCCGTGGGAACAAACGGATTCGTCGGCGTAGAGGATGTGGTCAAAGCGATATTTACGGGCATAGCGGCTTACCCAGAAGGATGGAATCAACGATATGTACTGGTAGCCGAGAACTGGAAGTACAAACGACTTTTTGAGGAGATAGCCCAGGTGCTCCATAAGAAGCCACCACGTTTTCCTGTACCCCCTCAAGTAGCGGTTGGCGTCGGCATGGCTATGGAGTATATAGGTAGTCTTTTTGGGCTACCTGCTGCGGCTACTCGGGAAACCGCCCGCACTTCCAGCGCGCACTTCCTCTATGACGGCAGTCGTATCACGCACGCATGGCCCGCTTTTCAATACACCCCTTTGCCAAAGGTCATTCAAGAAACAGGGAAAATGTTCTTAGAACATTATGCAGGTCAAGCTAAACGGCGAGCCTATCAGCCTGCCTGAAGGAATCACGGTGATTCAGCTCTTAGAGAGGCTGCAAATAGATGCTCATAAGGTGGGGGTAGCTGTGGCTGTAAATCGCCATGTGATTCCCAGACGAGAGTGGCAGCAAGTTCGGCTGCAGCCTGGCGACCAAATAGAACTTGTATATGCACGACAAGGCGGCTGAGTTTATCGTAGTAGGGGCGGGGGCAGCGGGGCTGGGCATCGCTTGGCATCTCGCCGATAAAGGCAAGAAAGTCATTCTTCTGGAAGCGAAAGAGCCAGGAGGCGGGGCGATGACTGCCTCTGCCGGTATGCTATCCCCCGCTTACGAAGCAGAATATGAAGAGCTTCCCCTGCTTCGGGCGATGTTAGAGAGCCGCCAACGATACCCCGAATGGATCGCTTACTTAGGAGATGTGGGGTATGAAGATTCAGGCACTTATGAGTTAGCGCTCACGCCCGAGGATGTGCCCTATGTACGCCGCCGCTACGAGTTTGAACGGCAGCAAGGGTTAGAAGTAGAATGGATGGAGGGCACGGAACTGCGAAAACGCTTGCCTCATCTCTCCACCCGCATCCCCGCGGGAACTTATGCACCCCAAGATGGCCACGTCATTCCCGAAATGCTCAAAGCCCGACTGATAGAGGCTTTTCTTTCCACAGGTGGCATCCTTTACGCTCAAACGCCTGTCCTGCGCATAGAGCATCGCCCACCTGGGTTTATTTTACATACCCCTTATACTATTTATCAGGCAGAGACAGTGATTGTGTGCGTAGGGGTTCCGCTGGAAGGCTTAGAGCTCCCTTTTCGTGTATATCCTGTCCGGGGGCAGATGGTGTCCGTAGAAAATCCAGCTTTTGGATGGCTACCCGCTCCCGTCCGCTACTACAATCGCATGATGGGATACGGCTATGCCGTACCTAAAAAGACCTATATCATCTTGGGCGGTACCACCGAAGAAAAAGGAGCAGACCCCTCGCTTACCTTGGGTGGAGTGATGGATATTTTGCGCAGAGCTTATTATGTCTTTCCTGACTTGTATGAAGTGCGAATAGTGCGTATGTGGGCAGGTCTGCGCCCCGCTACCGCTTCACGCACGCCTTTTTTAGCTCATGAGCCAGGCACCCGCCTCTTTTTCGTAAATGGGCTCTATCGGAATGGTATCCTTCTTCTCCCGCTTATTGCAGAAGGCGTAACCCAGTGGGTGTTAGAAGGGAATCTGCCCCCCTCCCTGCAGCCCTTCTATCAAGACCGCAGCCTTCTGCGATAGAACCGCATTCCTACTATCAGCAAGAATATAAGCAGCCATAACCACCACAGATAAGCGACCAGAAACGTGAAATAAATAAAGCCGTTCCAGCCTTCTTTGAAGCTGCGCGTAAGCTGTGCTAAGTAAGAGCCACCCTCTCTATACTCCACATACTCAGCGTTACGTAAGGTAAGTTCAAGCTCTACTACCTTAGACAAACTGTCAGACCTCTGCTTCTCTACGAGTAGCTCCTGTCGCTCGCTTAGTGCTTGTTGTAGGGCTTTCTCCACTTCTACGATTTCGGAGACAGTGCGCGCCTGCCGAAGCAGTACTTGAAACCGAATTATCACAGAGTCCTTGAGAGCTAACTTTCTCTCTATTTCACTTTGCCCCTGACTAATATCCGTGAGGCTGGTGCGCTCATCAAGCACCTCCCCCAAGCCCCGCAGTCGTACGATAAAGCCTTCATATGCCGCACGAGGCACGAGAAACTTGAAGAAGGCATATTCTGCCTCTTGCTTTTCCCGCTGGAGTAGCCCCGCTCCTATGGCACGAGCCCAGCTTTCTACGGAGTCTAAACTTCGCTCCCAATCATCCACGATAAGTGTGAATGAAGCATTCAGCCTTTGCGTAGGAGAAGAGGGGGAAGCGGTTGTTCCACTCACCCCTCCCCCACCGCAAGCGGTGACAAATGCTACTATCGCCCCTATGCTCCATCGCATTTCTCAAAGGTAGCGTAATGCGTAATTTTGCGACCATGATTATTATACAGCCGCAAGAAGGGGAGAACCTGGAGAAAATGCTGCGACGCTACAAGCGAAAGTTTGATAGGTTAGGAATTGCGCGCGAAGTACGGGAACGCATGCACTATATTCCCAAATCTGTACAAAAACGGGAACAAATAAAACGGGCAGCATACCGCCAGCGCATGCAGCAGCTCGCCCAGCAAGGCTAAGTGCTTCTTGCTATAGAAACCTCCTGTGATGATACAGCTGTCTGTCTATACGACGGGCAGCGCATCATATCTCATGTCCTTTATCGTCAAACGATACATGCCTCGTATGGAGGTGTGATTCCAGAGTGGGCTTCTCGGGAACATGAAGTCCGGCTACCCCAAGCTGTACTCCAAGCCCTGCAGGAAGCTCAAGTAAGCTGGGACGACCTACAAGTAATCGCCGCCGCCCAAGGCCCTGGACTGTTGGGCTCCCTTATGGTAGGCCATACCTTCGCCCGGGCTATCGCCGCAGCCCGTCAACTTCCTTTTATCGGTGTGCATCATCTGGAAGCCCACGTGGCATCGTTGGAACTCAGCGGAGAACCCTTGTACTATCCCTTCGTAGCATTAGTGGCAACAGGAGGACATACTCATCTTTTTCGGGTCATAGACCCTCTACGCATGGAACTGATAGGGAAAACCCAAGACGACGCCGTGGGGGAAGCCTTGGATAAAGTAGCGGCATGGATAGGCTTACCTTACCCCGGAGGGCCTGCGATTGAGGCGTTAGCCCAGCAAGGAAATCCCCAAGCATTTGCTTTCCCTCAGCCCCGCACAGACAAACCTTATGATTTCAGCTTCAGTGGGCTTAAGACGGCTTTCCTCTACACCTATCAGCGCAATCCCTCTGTCTCTCTCCCAGACCTATGCGCCAGTTGGCAAGAGGCGGTATTCACTTACTTAGTGGAGAAGCTCCTACAAGCAGCTCGTGCGTATCATATGGCGCGTATAGCCCTTGTAGGAGGGGTGGCTGCTAATAAACTCCTGCGCCAAAAACTCACAAAGCAAGCCGAAGAAGAGGGCTTGCAGGTATATTTAGCGCCTTTAGCTTACTGTATGGATAATGCCGCTATGATAGCCGTAGCCGCATGGCACAAGTATCTAAGCGGTCAATACACCTCCCTCCATACTGCACCCTTCGCACGAGGGTAAAGCATAGTAGAAAACATAGAGCGGTGCTTTCACCGCATTACCACGAACGCTCCCCAGTGTGTGGGGATGTAGCCATTTCCGCTGAAACGCCTCAGAGGAGGAGATACGGGTATCCAAACTGCATTTCCCGCTAACGTTTCGCTTGATAATAGGGGCACATGCATCTGGACTCCCAAATAGGGCTCACTGTGCATCTGTAAAAAGTGGTCGTGATAGGCTTCTGTTTTTGCTTGCTGGTAATACTTACCTACCAGCTCCTCCACAGAACGGTAGGGAAGCAGAAACTGTATAGCTTCTGAGAAGGTCATGGGCTTGCCAGTTTGCGCAGAATAGCCCATGCCAGCTCATCCTATATATCTCCCTGCATGGGACGGAGAATGAGCTCCTCTACGACAGCGGTAGAAGGGAGATGGGCTAAGGTCCATACGATTTCGGCAACGGCTTCGGGCGGGATAAACCGCTCTGGGGGATAGGGTGAGCCCCTCCAGCTATCTGTCCAAGTGGCACCTACAAGAAGTGCCGAAACCGCTATACCATACTGCTTGAGCTGGAAGCGGAGGTTGCGAGAAAAAGCTAAGAGACCTGCCTTAGCCACGGCGTAGGAACCGCCCCCCGGATAAGCCCCTAACGCAGCGATAGAAGAGATATTCACAATCAAGCCTCTATTCTGAGCGATAAAGAGTGGAAGGACTCCCTTGGTCAGGTAGTAAGCCGCGCTGAGATGCACACCGAGCATTTCCTCATATACTTCATCGGGCTCTTGGAAAAGGTTCCCTGGTCGGAATAGCCCTGCATTATTGACTAAGATAGAGAGCTTCCCGTAGGTATGTTGGATATAGGCGGCGAAGCGATACGCTTCCTCTTTGTGCCTTAGGTCGTGAAGCTGAATATCCCAGCCAGCGTGCCGCTCTCGTACTCGCTGGATATTATCGGGATTTGTGGCGCACCCCACGATTTTGTACCGTTCGGAAAGGCGACAAGCAATAGCATACCCAATACCCCGCGTACAGCCCGTGATAACGGCAATTTCCATTAGCGTAGGTAAAATTTGATAATCTCTTGTTTGATGCTGGGGAGGTTGAAGCGTTCCAGCTTGTTTTCCCGTTCGGCGATGGAAATAAGGCCTGTCTCTTCAGAGACCACCAAGATGAAGGCATCCGTCTGCTGGGCAGTGGCGATAGCGGAACGGTGCCGCTGTCCATAGTTGCGCGGCAGGTCAGAAGCATCAGTAGTTGGCAACACACAGCGTGCCGCAATAATTTTATCGCCCCGAATCACAACAGCCCCATCATGCAAGGGGCTTTTCTTCTCAAAAATCATCAGTAGTAATCGCCCCTCTACGGGCATCTGGACAGGAATTCCGCTTTGTATAATCCGAGTAAGCTCCTGATTCCCTTCAATCACGATAAGGGCTCCAAGCTGATGATGCACTAGGGCATTCAGTCCTGAGACAATTTCCTCGGCAATTTTTTCTACTTCGGCTTCGCTCAATAACTGCTTGCGGAAGAGGGATAGACTGGGTAGCCCCTGCAGAAATCGGCGAATATCAGACGACAGGACAAATGCAATCAATACTCCCAGCCACAGAAGGGCATTTTTGAGGAAGTAGGCAGAACTATTGAGCTCTACTAAGTGTAATATCCCCTGGCTCACCAGGACCGCTACAAAGAGAAGAGCCAACCCAAGAAGGTTAAGGCGGTAGAACCAGCGCAACATCGCATAGAGTAGAAGGCTTAGCAGCAATATATCTATAAGGTCTTGCAGCGTGAAGGGTATCAGACCGAGGCGAAAGAGTTCCATACTTGGAAAAGCTGGATGACTTGGCGAGCAGCAGCTACATCATGCACTCGTAGAACGCATACCCCTTTGCGTAAGGCTTCCCAGTGTAAAGCACTGGCAGCAAAGAGCACCTTCTTGGGCTCGGTGTGTAGGAGCCGCCAGAGCATGGATTTACGCGATATGCCTATAAGTAAAGGATATCCCAACTGCCTGAATAAAGATAATGCCCGAAAAAGTGCATAGTTATGTTCGGGTTTCTTGCCAAAGCCGAAGCCGGGATCTATGAGGATTTCGTCTATACCGATGGCACGCAGGGCTTGTAGTTTATCTACGAAATACTGCCACACTTCCTGCACCACATTTTCGTAATGGGGATTGATTTGCATAGTCTGGGGAGTACCTTGGATATGCATAAGTACGTAGGGTACTCGGTAATGAGCTACCACTTTCCAGAGAAGCGGGTCAAAAGCCCCTCCTGATATGTCGTTGATGAGATCAGCTCCTTCTTCTAAGGCAAGCCGAGCCACCTCCCCGCGAAAGGTATCTACGCTAATGGGAACGTCAGGGAATGCCTTGCGTATGAGCCGCAGTGCGGGAAGGAGGCGACGAATCTCTTCTTCTAATGGCACCTCGGGAGCGCCAGGGCGAGTGGAGACCGCACCAATATCCAAAATATCTGCCCCTTCCACAACAAGCTGTTCCGCCCGAGCGAGAGCATCCTCGGGGGCAAAGGCTTCCCCTCCATCAGAAAATGAGTCTGGCGTAACGTTAATAATCCCCATTAGTCTGGGGGGGGAAAGAGGAAAAATTTTATCTCGGAGTCGTAGGGAGAATTTCTCGCAGAACATGTTCAATCACTTCCCGTATAGTGCCATAGGAGTATGGGTAGAGGAATGGGACTTCGGCTGGAGCTACCCAGCGGTAATCTTGGATACCCTCTTCGGTTTGAAGGGTAAGGGCAGGCTTATGCAGAGGACAACGGAAAAGATACCAGCTTACCTCCTTAAGGAAAGCTTGTTCTCCTTCTTGATAGATATGATAGGTGCGCATGAGAAACCGCTCTGCCTGGGGGCAGTGAATACCTGTCTCTTCTGCCAGTTCTCGTTTCGCCGTTTCCTCCAAAGGCTCATCTTGTTCGCATTTGCCTTTGGGGAGGTCCCAGCGCTTTCTTCGCCAGATAAAGAGCAGATTATTTTCCTTATCCAGTACCACCGCCCCCCCAGCCTCTAATATAGCGTAAGTACGGCGATATTCTTCCCAGAACTGGAGTAGGGCTGCCTCAGAAGGGAAGTAGAGAGTGGTAGCGTGCGGCCGGGGAGAAGCCCCGCCTTTGAGATGAAGCGTGCGCACCCGATCTATGGTATTCGGTAGATAGAGAAGGCGCTTGGGATACTCTTGCGAGAAATTCAAAGTCGTGGGAATACCCCTAATCGTAGGGAAGGATACAGCCAGCTCTAAGCAAAACTCATAGTGATAAATGCGTAGCACTGTTAGGATGCAGGTTTCTGGGCCAGGAGAATGAGCCGAGGGCTATCTGCCGCAGAGAAAGGGACTCCTGTATAACCTCCCCAAGTTTCCTGAAGCTGTAAGCCAGCACGCTCTATCATTTGAGAAAGGTCTCCTTCGGTGAGTTTGAGTACGCGCTCGTGAAAAACCTCCTGACTACCATCCGAATGCCGAACCGTAACTTTTTTGTGGAGTGCGAAACTGTCTTGGGTGCGTTCTACAACGATGATGCTGTCATTGTAGGGAATCTCCTCGTAGGGGTGAGGGTTAGCTTTTTGGATGTTAAGGTAGTCTATGACGAGCCAGCCCATAGGTTCGAGCCAACTGGCCAGCAGGGCGACTTCGCGTTTGGCTTCATCCCAGCGCTGCGCATACAATCCTAAACTCGTGAAGAAGCTACCGATGAGGTGGTACTTATGGGGCGGGTGCCAACTGCGTAAATCTCCAAAGAAGAAGTTAGTGCCCTCTGGTAGATTGGGATTACTTACCGCGGCGTCTATGGCATCTACTTGGAAGCCCCGCCGAAGCAAAGCCCGAGTGTATCTTCCTTCCCCACATCCCGCATCCAGCACATGGGCGCCCATAGGTAGCGATATTCGGTTTAGCAAAACTTCTACAAATTGTTCTGCTTCAGCATCCCCCCTATGCGCATAGAGGAAGCGATAGTAAGGGCTTGCGAACCATGTCCCCATCCTTACAAAAATAAGGAATCGCGATGAGGTACCTGAGGTTGAGGCTACTTTTAGCTGGACTTTTTTCCCTGAGCCGAGCCCAACTCCATGTGTCGGGCTATGTAAAAGATACCACAGAAGGATGGCTGCCTTTCGTGCAAGTGCGCAACCTTCGCACTGGGGAGGGTACGCTCACGGACTGGCAAGGATTTTTTCGCTTGGCAGCCCAGAGGGACGATACATTAGAGCTACGATGCTTAGGGTATGCGCCCCTGCGAATAACAGCAGACCAATTACCCGACACCCTCATATTATATCCTCAACCCGTAGAGATAGTTCCAGTAGTGATTTATCCAACGGAGGCGTTTGTATATCGACTTATCTGGCGGCTCATCACAGAGGGTCGGCGTTGGAATCCACTCTTGCGAAGCCATCAGTACCTTAGCTATAACAAGCTCCTGATGGATACGCCCGACAGTAGTATGCCTTACGGATTTATCTGGGAGACAGAGACGGAAAAAACTTTTTACTCCCCTACTCGCCAGCGAGAGACCCTGCGAAGTCAACGCATCGCAGGCAACCTACCCGTGAAGTTTTTTTTCTCTCCGACCACTTTCCAGCCGCTAAACCTATACTCATCATGGCTGGAAGTAGGGGAATGGCGCTTTGCCAGTCCAGTGGGCGAAGCAGCTCCGGACTATTACCACTTTGAAGTGTTAGATACGAGCTGGCAAGGAAAAGATACTATATGGCATATCGCCTTCTATCCCCGACAAGGGCGCGAAGCATGGGCGCTCAAAGGACACCTAAGCTGTAGTTTCCCCGATGCTGCCTTGATTGACTTCCAAGGGACAATCAGTAGAGCCGAAACAGAAGAAGCCTTCCTTCAAATTACCTCCTATCGCTTTGCCCAGCAGATGAGAAAAATAGGGGACACACTATGGTTCCCTGAACGGTTCCAAGCGGAGATAGGTCTGCGCGCAGGCCAAGGAGAAGGCGCTATACCACTAACCTTGCGCTTGCAGTCCCATATTCGGGAAGTGAGAATACCTCCCACGAGCGTCATTCCCTCCGGCAGCGAGCTTTACCTGCCTCCGTATATTCCCACTCTGCCTGATTCTGCACGCATTATACCACTGAGCCCCACAGAAACCCTGTCTTATCAAAAGTTAGATAGTCTATTCCGTCGCACGAAAGTGGCTATGGTATGGAGGGGATTATTTGACCTGCCTCTCTTACTAAACGGCCGATGGGAGTGGGGGTATCTCCGATGGATTCTACGACCGCTGCTGCTCTACCACGAAGCGGAAGGATGGCGTCCTCAGTTAGGTCTGGAAAATAGCGATAAGGTCAGTGCTTTTTTTCGGGTGCGGGTGTGGGTAGGATACGGCACTTATCGAGGGGCAGGATGGTTAGGCACACCATGGCGCTGGGGAGCCGAAGCCGAAGTCGGCGCGCGCATGCGCATACGCCTCTCCCTATACGATGATGTACGAGAAACTACCCTGCCTCGCCTCTTAGATGAGGTTCCTTCGGATGTAGCTGGGGAGTGTCGCCCCTACGAAAACCCCTCGCGCAGTTTTGCATTCAGCCAGAGTCAAATGCTGCGAGAAAAAGCCATGCAGCTCCAACTACGCTTGCCAATAGCTTCAGGGCTCTGGTTCTGGAGTGAATTAGCTCACATAGAACGAAAAACAATAGAAAATTCATGGCGGGGTTTAGTACTCAAAGGAGATTGGGAGTATGCGCCATATGTAGCTGCCCTGCGCAGTGGAAGCCTGTTATGGCGAGCAGAGCCTTCACCCCCTCGTTTGCGTCTCCAAATAGGCGCTCTTTATGCTGAACAGCTCCTGCCTTGGATACAAATGGATTTCTGGCATCGCTGGCGATGGCAGCATTATGCCTCGTTTTCCCTGCGAATAGGCGGTATTTGGAGTTTCTCGGATTTGCCAGCGATTTGGCGATACACCCTACGCGCGCTCAGCCCTAATCCCATAGGAATGCCCGAAGCCCTCGCCGCCCATCCTTACTGGATACAAATCCATAGGGCAGCCTACCTATTTTATGAATGGAGCATTCCGAATACTCGGTTCCCTTCTCCTAAATGGACTCCCATAGTCGCTTTTCACCTCCAAGGGTATAGTGGCATAGGATGGCTTTACCCTGAAGCCGGCGTTTCAGTGCGGAACTGGATGCCTCAGAAGGCTGCACGTATTTTACCTGGTCTGGCATGGATACGCTTCGGTGTATATACCTCACTACATAAACCAGGGCAGCCTATGTTTGTACGGCTAATGGGTAGTTTGTAATCCCTTACCTTCGTAGAAGTGAAAGCCGTACTTCTCACAGGCCCCAGCGGTTCTGGTAAAACTACTCTGGCTCAAAAGCTCGTTGAGAACTTTCCTTCGGTTACTTTTTCCATCTCAGCTACTACACGCCCGCCCCGTTCGCAAGAGGTTCATGGGCGCGACTATTACTTCTTGTCCGAAGCCGATTTTGATGCAGAGATAGCCCGAGGCGGTTTCGTAGAATGGGAGAGGCTCTTCTCAGGCTATAGATATGGCACACTGCGCAGTGAAATAGAACGCATCCAAAGCACAGGACAAATACCTCTTTTTGTCAAAGATGTACGGGGCACGCTCTCCCTCAAAACCTCATTAGGAGAGGGAGCAATCTCGGTTTTTCTGCTACCCCCTTCCTTAGAAGAGCTTCGGAGCAGACTAATCAAAAGAGGCATGCTTGCGGGTGCTGATCTGGAGGAACGCATCCAGCGCGCTCATGCAGAGTTATGCGTGCTCCCTCGCTTTGACTTTATCTTGTACAACGAGAATCTGGAGAAAGCCTTTGAGAGGCTTGTGCTCACTTTATCTCCTTATCTATCATGACGATAGGGATTTTCCCCGGTTCTTTCAATCCCATTCATATGGGGCATCTGATTCTTCTACGCTACTGGCTCAATCATACCGACCTCGCTCAAATATGGCTGGTAGTTTCGCCTCATAATCCCTTCAAGGCAGCCCATGAACTTGCACCGTTTGAGCATAGGTTAGCGATGGTAAGACTGTCCGTAGCAGGAGAGAGTCGCCTCCTTGCCAGTGATGCAGAAGCCCATCTACCCAAACCTTCTTACACAATACAGCTTTTGAAGTATCTGCGCAGGGAATATCCTACATGGAACTGGGCACTCTTGTTAGGAGCGGATGCAGCTTGTAGTCTGCCCTCTTGGCGCGAGGGGAAGCGCATTTTAGAGGAATGGACTATCTGGGTATACCCTCGCCGAAATACTAACCCCTCAGACCTCCCCAAAGGCAACTATTTACGGTTCTTTGAGGAAGCACCCCTGATAGAAATCTCTGCCACACAGGTGCGCCAATATCTTGCCTCTGGATTGTCTATACGATACCTCGTGCTACCAGAAGTAGAGAACTATCTCCACACTTATGCCCTCTATCGGACTTAGGTGGCTGCCCAACCTATTCACTTTGACTAATCTACTATTAGGATTAATTGCGATTGCATTAGCGTATGAACGGGCATGGAATTGGATGGGACTGGCTATAGGTCTGGCTCTGCTGTGTGACTGGATAGACGGACTTTTGGCGAGACTCCTCAGAGCAGAAGGACCTATCGGTAAGGAGTTAGATACTTTGGCAGACTTAGTAACTTTTGGTGGTGTGCCTGCCTTCGCCCTCTACAACTATGTGCGCCCCTTAGTGAAAAGCTTACCTTATGGTGAAGAATTGCGTTTCTGGATGGTAGTTGTACCCTTTGGGCTGCCGCTTCTGGCTGCATGGCGTCTGGCACGCTATAATGTGCAAGGTATGGAGAATCCCTTGTTTTTCACGGGTCTTCCGACCCCCGCCCAGGGAGTTTTCTGGATAGGCTGGCTTCTAAGCGAACCCAAAGGTCTTTGGCTTCATCCTGTGGTGTGGATAATCCTGACTCTCACTGTAGGGGGGCTTATGGTGAGTCGCATACCTTGCTTAGCTCTCAAAACACCGCGAGCTCTACCATGGCTGGCGGCTCTTATCGTGATGGCTGTGCCTGTGTTAGGCTTGCCTCCCGATTGGCGCATGCCTGCTCTACTGCTAATATATGTGCTCGGTAGTCAAGTAGTTGTCCTTCTAACCAAAGATAATACCCGATCTTGAGAAATCCTTGACTCTTAGCCCAAGCGGTTGCAGGAAGTAGATTACTTACGCCTGAGCTCTTGAAGAGATATTCTTCACTCCTGCAATAACCGAGGCTATGGGTAGAATACAAAAAGTAAGATCATCATTCGCTGGGGCATCTTTTCGCCAGTTATGGGCTTCCTGCTGGACTCTCTGCATCTGCTTGTCATAGGGGAGGGAGGTAGTTTCTGGAGATTGGAGGAGCCGACGCAGGTTTCGCACGCCCCACCTTTTGCCTGTGGGATTGAGAATATCGGTCAGCCCATCTGAAAATAGATAAAGCACAGTTTGAGGTTCTAAGGGCGTTTGGTAGGCGGGGAAAACATGGTCAGGTGGTGTGCCGCTTTCTATGCCAATGGGACCACCGTCCAACTCAGACCAGCCTTGCACAGGATGATATATCCAGATAGGGCGACCAGCCAAGGCATATTCTACTCGCTTCTCCTGCATGTCTATTATCACCAGAACTAATTCGGCTCCTTCTCTGAGGGGTAGGCCAGAGAGGGCAGGGTCTTGTTCCCGTCTGAGGAAAGTGCGGAAACTCCGAGAGAGGCGATATAAGATTTGGTCGGCCTGACTGCGGGGACTCTGCAAAAAGAAGCTGCGAATCTCCGTGATAAAGATACCAGTAAGAATAGCCCCTGGCACACCATGCCCCGTACAATCTCCCAAGGCCACAAGAAGACGCTGACTATCTGCATCCCATACCACCTCGTAGAAATCCCCACCAATTTCCTGCATAGGCTGATACCAGAGCTTGGCTTCGGGAAAAAGCCTTTCCAGCGGAGGTAACATAGCATGCTGAAGCCGGCGGGCGGCTCCATGGGACTCATGCAGGTTAGCCAGGGTCTCAGAGAGAACATGAGATACTCGGACTAATTCTTCATTTTGACGGAGGAGGGCTTGGGCTTGCTGTTCTATCTTCTCTGTCTGGGCAGCAATAATCTCCCGAAAGTTTCTCTCTTCCGTAGCCATACGACGCGCAGAATAAGCAATATATCCCACAGCGATAAGCAATAGCCCTCCCAAACTTGCCCCAGTAAGGTAGAGCCAGTTTTCCTGTTGGCGGCGCCGCTTGATGCTACGCAGTTCTGCTTCGCGCGCTTCTAAACCCGAAAGCACGCGTATTTGCTCTAAACGGGTGCCTTGCGCCTGACGGATTTGGGCTTCTGCTTGTTCCAAGAGTTTCTGATGCAGACGAATAGCCTCAGCAAAATCCTTACGGGAAAGGGCCATCCGTATTTGGATTTGAAAAGCTTCTCTTTTCAGCTCATAGGGCAGATTAGCATACAGAGGCTGGCTCAAAAGCCGGTAGGCAGAGGCAATATCTCCTTTTTGAAAGAAAATTCCAGCCAACCCTAACACTGCTTGACCCAAAGTGAGACTATCATGGGCTTGGGTTGCTTGCTCTATCGCAGTCTCGTATAAACGCTGAGCCTGGCTGAACTTCTTCTGCTCTGCATATAGGGAGGCTAAGTTTGCCACAGTAGCCATATATACCCGCAAGGGTGGCTCTAAAAGAATATGCGGCTTTATATTCAGGCTTTGCTGAGCTAATCTATAGGCTTTTTCGGCATAGGTGAAGGCTTGGCTGAGATTCTCATACACTTCCGCAGTGAATACCGCAAGCTGATTATAGGTGAGGGCTTGAAGCAGGGGATGACCTGTTCTCTCACTCCATTCAACGGCTTGGGCTGAGAAAGCAGCTGCTTTCAGTGGTTCGCGTGCTGCATGCAGGGCTGCCAATCTCAAATAAGCACAGGCTTGGAGGAATGGATATCCTTGTGCCTCTCTTATGAGCCGCTCATAGATTAGGAAAGCAGAATCTTGCCTGCCTAGCTTGTAATAAGTCTGAGCCAGTAGCTGTAGGACATAATAGCGTAAGGTATCCTGGGGGGTCGTGCGATGTAGGGCTTCATAAAGAAGGCGGGGAGCCCCTTCTTCTAACCCTCCTTTCATCCATGCATAAGCTAAGAGGACATAAGCCTGAATTTCTGCTTCACGAGACTGAGCCCGTAGAAGCTCTTGATAGGAACACTCCCCTAAACAGGTGGGATTTAGCTTACACTGTTCGCAGGGAGAAGCAGCCCACCCTACAAGCCCAAACCCCAATAGGAATCCTCTCTTCATAGCGCCAAAGATTCAAAAAACTCTATGAGACGGCTTGCTGCTACAGCGAAGTAGAAGTTTTTATCAAAGAGAAAGGGGGGGATAGGTTTTTCCTAACCCCCCCTTTATCGCTTGATTTGCTTTTCAAGGCAGGTGCAGAACTTTCTGGTGGCTCAGAACTTGGCCTGCATTATCTCTCCAGACGAGAAGATAGAGCCCTACAGGTAAATCAGCGGTATTCAGCATGTAAGTGCCTGCAGTGAAGCTACCGGATACTTGATACACTATGCTACCTGTGATAGTTTGAAGTTCTAGGCCGCCGAAGTCGCGCTCGGCGCGGAAGGTGAGAGTCTCACGGAAAGGGGTCTCCGTGAAGAAGCCTTCCGCCATGGCGGATTTCATGGTAGTTACCGAACTTAGGTCCCCCACCGCAAAGCCTGAGAAAGAGGAGAAGGTCCCCCGAATCCAGCTCCCCCCTCCATAAGTGCCAACAGCTCGGATAGGGCTCATCGCGAAAGTAGGGGAGGGAGCCATAGCTTCACTCGTTATGCTTCCCGCTGTTTTTACAACCGAGGGATGCGTATCCCACGTTCTACCCGTGGCAGTTTGATACCCCGTTACTTCGTCGTTGGTATAATAGAGCGTGATGGCATAGGGGCCTGTAACGCTGCGAGTGGAGGTGATAAGATAGGTCTTCTGCGTGACGTGGGCTGAAGTAGGATGCCCAGGACGCAAAGCCACAGCGCCAGTACCCGTGCGGTCTATCTGAACATCTAAGCAGCCAAAATCCGTAGCGCTTTGATTGACGAGGGAGAGAATCAGGTTATGATTGCTTGGAGAGTATGCGTAGAGCGAATCTTCTGGGCCCGGATATACTCGGGTGGAAGCGGTATTAGTTTCTATGGCGGGGGTTTTGCGTCCATATAGGGCGATATTATCAATAGCAATAGGGGGCTGAACGCCTGCTCGGTTAGCGGAGTTGTCCCAGCGCCAAACAAGATAGAGTTGCGGTTGATTTTCTGCGCCAGAGGGAAGGGGTACCGTAACCCTCACAACTCTATCTGGCTTACCCGCCAGCATGAAAGTTCGTGGAAAGTTAGACCCAGGACAGAGAAACGCGCCCCATCCACATCCCGCAGCCGGAAGAATAGGTGTGTATGCCGCAGCAGGAGTGCTTGAAGGAGGGGCAGTGGTAGTGTAGAAGACTCTCCCAAAGTCTCTGAGACTACCACCATTGTCGTACTGCCCTCCCACCCGTACATCAAAGGAAAGGATGAGATTAGTGTAACCTTGAGTGTTGATAGCCCGTGAAGCCAAAGCGAATCTACTAGTGGAGCTGGTATCATATCGGTAAGGAGGGGGCGTAGCCGACGGGTCGCGGCTAATATAGAAGGAGTGCCCCGTAGGAAGCCCTGCATTCCCCCTCACCCAGCGATTCGCTCCAGTAGAGTTAGATATGGCATATGTAGTAAATCCTCCATCTCCTCCCTCAAAGTCTTCATAGAAGATCAGTACCTCAGGAGGGAAAAGGTCATTATCGCTAATCCAGAGCTTGTAGGGATTTTTATCCGCTGCCACGGTAGCGGGACCGTTCGCTATAGAAAGGCTGAGGAGAGCCAAGCGAGTATTTTCAATCGCTTGGTCATCGTAGACCCGAATGCGGGCATTTACTGGGCTTGTAGAGCCAGCGGGGAAGGTTAAGGTAGGGGTAAGAATGGAGAAATCTACGCCCTCTCTAGCAGAACTGCCTGGACCCACCTGTACATTTACCTGAACAGCTGCGGAAGGGGCAGCCGAAATCCGCACAGGCACCTCTATATCTCGGTATCGGCGGCAGTCTCCACTCAAGAGAGGCCAGCTGAGCTCTTCGCGTATGATTTGCCCCGAGTCCGCCCAGAATACCATAGGCTGGTGGCCTACTCGTACATTATCTATCCATATGCAGTTGCCCCTACCATTACGGCTTACGAACCGAATGCGAATCTTCTGCCCTCGGTAAGCATCTAAGGAAATATTTCGGCTCTGCCATTGAGTGTCTGCAGTGGGAATACAACGAGGAGGTAGGCCGGTTACGGTCGTCAGACTATCCGCTGAGCGCAGCCGAGTAAGATTCGTCCAGGTTATCCCACAATCGGTAGATACCTGTATGTCCAGCGTGTCATCTCGGATGGCGCCTCGCCGCCAGTAAGCCAAGTCAAACGTCAAAGCCACCCCAGCCGGCGCATTCGTTAGGTCAATCAGCGGAGAGTGAATCGCATCTCTTCTCCCTGCGGTGGGGTCACTATATAGATTTATGTACATTGCCATCGTAGGGGCACCGCTACTACCTATACAGCCACTGGTGCGCCAAGTGTAGCAGTCATTATCGGGATTGACCACTCGCCATAAACCCGGCGGAATACCTTGGTCTCCCCATCCGAATTCAAAATCTTGATAGAGAGGGTAGAATCCATTATGCACGAGGAACTGGGTGGAAGTTGTATCCTCTGAGCGGTCACCATCTCCTGGCACATCCGTACAAGCTGTGAAGGTATAGGTGCCGGGCGTCGTAAAGTTAATGCCCGTAAGGTTAAAGGTTACCTGATTTCCAGGGTTGAGAGTCCCTGTCCAAGTCTGAGTTTGCCAAGGCCCATTGTTGATTCGGTATTTGACGGGAATGCTATTAAGGGAAGTAGTACCGTTGTTGCGCAAAACCACGGGTATATTATAGGTGCCAGAGCAAAGGTCTTGGGGAATAGGTAGGTCTATCAGGGCCGCATCGGTAGTGGTAGGAGGAATAAGCGCAGGCGAGGTGAGTAAGCTACGACGGCGAGGGGCATACTCTAAGGTAATCCGCATGCGCAGCGCCTGCTCAAGGGTGAAAATGTTGAAGCATGGGTCATCAGAGTAGTCCATATAGTTTTCTACCATGCGGCGAACCCCAGGTTCGCAGGAAGGAGCTCCGAGGGAACATCCATATAGCTGGTCAGCACAGTTAGGAGTATCGTTACAATAATCATCAGGGGCACATTCCCCAGCAGTAGAATTATCTCCCCATGTGTGCCGCAGGCCAAGCCAGTGTCCTACTTCATGAGTGGCCGTGCGTCCTAATACATATGGCTGTGCAAGCCCTGTAGAGCCCTTTAGAACTGATCCAAAAGCACTAGGCAGCACAACAACTCCATCAGTATTAGCATCCTGAGTGCAAAGGGGACCGTCCCCCGGCATTCCTAACAACCCCGTAAGATCAGGAAACTGTGCATATCCCAGAATACCCCCACTCATCTGCACGACCCATATATTGAAGTAGCGCTCGGGGTCCCACTGAGTAGCGGGCTTGATGGAGGCTTGGATGGTGGGGGTATTATACGGAGGGGGACTAGTCAAGCCGGATATACTATTCCAAGCCACACGGTTGATACCATCCGTGGGATTGCCATTTGGATCCCTCTTAGCTAAAACAAACTCTATGCGAGTATCGGCTCCTCGGGGGTCATCATTCCAACCAGGCGTCCCTAGCTTGCGCCGAAAATCTTCATTCAAAACCTCAATCTGGTGAAGGATATTAGCGGTAGGAATATTATCTCCCGAACCTACTGCCCCACCGCTATGAATTACATGAACTACCACAGGAATCCTGTACACACCACCGATAGTGCGAGAGGCTTCGTACAGGGCTTTGGCTCGGTCTACCTTCTGACGCATCAAGGGCTCATAGTCGTCCATGGAGGGCCAATCCGGATATTGCGCCCGCATTAGGCTATCTACCTCCATCGTGGCACAACGGATGAAGCGCTGCGATTGCGCCCAGACAAGCCCTACGGTCAGAATCGTAAGGAATGTAGTCCGCATACTACAATATTAGGGTGTATAGCCTACTATTCCAAATCTAACCCAAGGTTAGTATCGCCACCAGCGATATAACCCGAGCTTTCGTCGGAGAGGAGCCGTACGATAAATCCAGGACTGCCACTGAAGTTGAAGCCAGAAGCGATACAAGGCTCCCCATCCCCGTGATAAGATTTTACCGTCTTTGTCTATGTAGTAGGGCACTGCCGAGCGCCCTAATAGATGCCCATTATCCATGTAGGAAAAGTTCCTATGAACATCCGCTTGGAAGAGACTCATGAATTTTCCATACACCTCATCAACCTTAGCAGGATTCTTCTCTTTGAGGTAGTCCATATAGTGGGTACTGGTTTCCTCTATAGGATGAAAAGTCAATACGAAGCCAGTCGCATCTATCACAGGTATAAGCCGCAGACCCAGCTCACACATAAGCCAGTTATCCCAGAAAAACCTGCCCACTGCAAGGGGGGGAATAGCCCTATACAGTCCTTTAGGGAAAACAAACAAGTCCGCCCCTCGGGATGTAGGTAGCCTTTTTACTCTTTTGAGAGCCTCTTGCTCAAAACCTTCTTGTATCCTTAGGTTACTTAGATCGGCTAAGTAGGGCGAGGAGACAAGAAGAAAGCGTTTCCATCGCTTCTGAACTATCTGTATGGCCCGAGGGAGTATAGGAGAGATAACTATATCTGCGTTTACGTAAGCTATGATATCATATCGAGCTGCTTGTTCCCCCCGCTTAAATATATCACTTATAAGGGGTAGGCCTGAAGGTCTGCGCGCTACGTCAGGAATAAACTCTACCCCATATTGACGACATACCTCTTCTACCCCCTCCTCTTCCCCTATGTAGATAATCTGAGGGCGCGGTCGCATAAACAACCAGCTCTCAAGCGCTAAAATCTGCTGCTGGGTGATATTTGGGTCAGTAAAAGGTTTGGGGGTAGAGA
>JANWZJ010000040.1 GCA_025054525.1 Bacteroidia bacterium
TTGTCAATTGGGGGATAGAGTACTACGGCACACCTGAACAAAAGCAAAAGTACCTTCCGCTACTGGCTCGGGGGGAGATGATAGGGGCGTTTTGCCTCTCTGAGCCAGAAGCAGGTAGTGATGCCACGCAGCAGCGTACTACGGCTGTTCGCAAAGGAGACTACTACATCCTCAACGGTACGAAAAACTGGATTACGAATGCGGGGCGTGCAGGCCTCTATTTAGTGATAGCGCAGACAGACCCCACCAAAGGTAGTAAAGGCATATCGGCTTTCCTTGTAGAACGGGAATGGGAAGGAGTAATAGTAGGCAAGAAGGAAAATAAGCTGGGCATTCGCGGCTCAGATACCCATACGATGATCTTCAACGACGTGAAGGTACCCGTGGCGAATCGCTTAGGGGAAGAGGGTATGGGCTTCAAGATTGCGATGAAGACGCTGGATGGAGGGCGAATAGGCATAGCGGCGCAAGCGCTGGGGATTGCGTCGGGGGCGTATGAGTTAGCCCTTCAATACAGCACACAGCGGAAGGCATTTGGGGTGCCGATTGGGAAGCACCAAGCGATTGCCTTCAAGCTGGCACAGATGGCTACGCAGGTGGAAGCGGCTCGTCTCCTTTGTCTGAGGGCTGCCGATGCAAAAGATAGAGGCAAGCCCTATGGGTTAGCGGCTTCACTGGCGAAGCTGTATGCCTCCCGCACGGCGATGTGGGTTACGACCGAAGCCATCCAAATCCACGGCGGATACGGCTATGTGAAGGAGTATCACGTAGAACGGCTCTTTCGCGATGCAAAGATTACCGAAATCTACGAGGGCACCAGTGAAGTACAACGAATAGTGATTTCTCGGGCAATTAGTCGGGAGGATGGAGCATTATTGACCTGACTACCTTTGTGGGGTATGCGATGGCATACCTTAGCGGTGCATGCGGGGACCGAACCAGACCCGCTTACAGGGGCAGTGATGACACCTGTCTATTTTACTTCTACTTATGCGCAGGAAGCTCCTGGGGTGCATAAAGGCTACGAATACAGCCGAACCCATAACCCCACCCGCACAGCGTTGGAAATGGCTTTTGCCCAGCTGGAGGGGGCTAAATATGGGCTAGCGTTTGCTTCGGGGCTTGCGGCTACGGATGCAGTCCTGCGACTCTTGCGTCCTGGAGACCATGTGATTGCCGGAAGGGATTTATACGGCGGAACTTACCGCATTCTGCGGAGAGTCTTTGAAAATTGGGGGCTCCAAGTAGATTTTGTCCATACTTCTGACCCAGCCCAAGTAGAAGCGGCTTTCCGCCCCAACACTAAAATGATATGGGTGGAAACCCCAACTAATCCCCTCCTGCATATTTCACCGATTGCGATACTGGCGGAGATAGCCCACAACCGAGGGGCACGTCTTGTAGTAGATAACACCTTTGCCACCCCCTATCTCCAGCAGCCGTTGCAGTTGGGGGCGGATATAGTAGTGCATTCGGCGACGAAATATTTGGGGGGGCATTCGGATGTAGTGCTGGGGGCTGTGATGCTCAATAGCGATGCGGATTATGAGCAGCTGCGCTTCCTCCAAAATGCCGTAGGAGGAGTCCCGGGGCCGATGGATTGTTTTTTAGTGCTGCGGGGGATAAAGACCCTTCCTTTGCGCATGCAGAAGCACAGCGAAAATGCCCAGCGCTTAGCAGAAGCCTTGAGTGCCCATCCTAAGATAGAACGAGTATATTACCCGGGACTGCCTTCGCATCCGGGGCACCTTATTGCCAAACAGCAAATGCGCCTATTTGGCGGCATGCTTTCTGTGGAACTCAAAGTCAAAGATGTCAATGACCTGCGTCCTTTCTGGGAGGCGCTTCGCATTTTTACTTTAGCGGAGAGCTTAGGGGGGGTGGAGTCCCTTATCAATCATCCCGCCCGCATGACTCATGCTTCTATTCCCGAAGAGGAGCGGAAAGCCTTAGGGATTACGGAGGGGCTGCTTCGTTTATCTGTTGGCATAGAAGATGCGGACGACCTCTTAGAAGACTTCAGCCAAGCGCTGCGAAAAATTCCTTAATGAATGCATTTGCATATGGCATCCTTCATCAGTAACCTACTGACCATTCTCCAGAAGCGGGAGCAGTTAGGGACGGAGGAGTTTTCGCTGCCCGCTGAAATCGCCCATCAGATGGCGAGCACTTTCCCTGTGCCTGTACTCGTGCTAAGCAAACCCCATAATCGTATCATTTGGGCTAGTCCGGGTACCATGCTCTTGCTGGGCATCTCCGCTAAAGACCTGAAGAAACTCTCTCCTACTGAGTTTATCCAGCAGTTCTTTGAAACTCCTGAACCCCTTTTAGAAGCGTATAAAGGCTGGGTGATGCAAAAGGAATTCACCCTTCGTCTTCGAGCTAAGGACCTGATGCATTATGTCATGGGGGTTTTTATGGCGATGAGCCCTGAAGTGGGCTTGCTCATTTTTCAAGATGTGTCGGAAATAGAATCCCTCCGACAAGAAATGGCCCAATACGCTGAAGAGCTGCGCCAGCAAAACGATATGCTCCAAAAGTTCTCCTCCGAGAAAGAAGAACTCTTAGCCCGCCTAAAAGAGCAGACCGAGAAACTAAGGCTGGTTGCCACGGCCACGAGCTACTCTAATATGATGAAGTTCATTTTGGACCCTGAGGGGAAAATCGTATGGGTCAATAAGATGTTTGAACAAGCTTCGGGGTGGAAGGCAGAAGAGCTTATAGGTAAAAATGTACGCGAGATTGGGGGAAGTTTCGCTCATTTACTTAGAAATCCCGATATGAAGCCCTCAGAGGGCACGCTGATAACGAATCATTTTGAACGAGCTCCTTTTACAGAGGAGATTTATGCGTATGATAGAGAAGGAAGGGGATTTTGGATGATGCTCACCTTAGCCCCTGTTACCGATGAGTCAGGGAAAACTACCCACTACTTAGGGGCTTTATTGAATATTACTCAGCGCAAGGAAAGAGAACTTCGCCTCAGGGAGTATCAGAGTGAGATAGAGCGTTCTCTCCAATATGCCTCCCGGATGCAACAGAAGGTTTTGGGTTCTATACAGGTAGTGCGCCGCTTCTTTGCCAACGCCGAACTCTGGTACCAGCCCCAGCAAAAAGTAAGTGGGGACTTCTATGTATTTGAGGAGGTAGGGGAGCGGCTTATGATAGCTGTGGGGGATAGCGCCGGCCATAACATCTCCGCTTCTCTGGCAAGCCTGTATACGGTGGCTTATTTGCGAACCCTCGTAGGGAAACTCGGAGGAGACCTAAAACAGTTATATCAGGCCTTGATAGAAGAAGTGAGAGAAACTTTTCAAAATGAAGAGGAGAAATGGATGGAAAAGTTTGATTTATCGCTGCTGCTATATGACCCTGCTAAAAAGGAGATAAACTACTTAGGGATGCGGCGTCCTTTGTGGGTGATGCGGGGGGCCGAAATGTATAGTCTCGTAAGTAGGCGAGGAGAAGAAGGGGAGACCTTTGCGGAAGGGGCGCCTCTGGAAGAGCTGGAGCCCCAGCGAATACCCCTTAAAACAGGGGACCGCTTGTACATCTTTTCGGATGGCGTTACGTGCCAGCTGAATAAAGAAGGTAACCGCTATTCTTCCTCGCGTCTAAAAGAGTTTTTGCTTTCTTATGCGACCCTTTCCCTCAAGGAGCAAATAGAAATGCTTCAGCAGAATCTGCGGCACTGGGCGATGGGGCAACCCCAAACCGATGATATTTTGCTCATAGCGATGCAGGTGTAGTTATCTTTGTGGGATGAGCCAATTTTCCCTACGCATCGCCACCGTAGCAGGCATACCCGTCTATATTCACTGGAGCTTCTGGTTACTGTTGGGGTGGATCATAGTGAGCAGCTTCTTTGCCCAGGGTTTCAACCTAAGCTATTTGGGAGCGCGACTCTTACTAATGGGGGGACTGGTACTCAGTGTCATCTTGCATGAACTCGGCCACGCCCTCGCCGCAAAAGGATTTGGCATTCCTACCAAAGATATTACTATGTATCCCTTCGGCGGGGTGGCCTCTTTGAGTAGGATTCCCGAAAAGCCCATCCAAGAACTCATCGTAGCCTTAGCCGGCCCCGCCGTCAACTTCCTCTTGATAGGAATCTTCAACTCGTTGCTTCACCTCTTAGGAGAACCCGAACTCTCCACCCTATCTGCCCTTCTTTTATACGAAAAAGGCACTTTTCCCCCCTTAGAGGTCTGGTTAGGTGCTCTAAGTGGAATGAACTTAGTACTCGCGCTCTTCAATCTCTTACCTGCTTTTCCCATGGACGGAGGGCGAGTACTGCGAGCCCTATTGGCTACCCAAATGCCCTACGTAAAAGCCACCCGAATCGCCGCCTTCGTAGGGCAAGCGTTCGCTGTACTCTTCATCTTAGGAGGAATCTACCTCACTCCCGTGCTCATCTTAGTAGGCTTCTTTGTATTTCTAGCGGCTACCCAAGAAAAACGATATACCGAAGAACGCAGCCATTTGCACGGCTCTACGGTAGCCGATGCTCTGCTTAGAGAAGTCCCAGTGCTCCCTGTGGGAGGTTATTTAGAAGATGCAATACGAGCCCTTCTGAACTCGCAAGCCCGATCATTTTTAATTGTAGGCTACCAGGGGGAACCTGTCGGAAGTTTATCTCGGGAGCAAATCATAGAAGCCCTTAGCGAAGGTAAAGGACGCTCTACTCCTATCTATGAAGTGATGGATACCCAAATGCTGATTGTGCCTCCTACGCTTCCCCTGCAAGCAGGCTATAACTTGCTCCATGAACATCAAAAGCCCTTCCTGGTTGTGATGCAGCAAGACCAGCTCTTAGGTATCGTAGATGCAGAGAATATCGCCGAGTTTCTGCTGATTCGCCAAGCTGAAAAGCCTCACTAAGTTGTGCGTCAGGGAATAGGTTGGCTTTCGGCCACGCTCTTGGTCGTGGCTAATATGGTCGGCACGGGGATTTATACCACGACGGGCTTCATCGTGGCGGAACTACCTGCGGGGACAGGGGTACTTTTTTTATGGCTGCTGGGCGGTATGGCCGCCTTAGGAGGGGCCCTCTCCTACGCAGAACTCGCTAAACGCTACACCCGTTCAGGCGGGGAGTATTACTTTTTGGGGCAGTTGTATCATCCATTTTTGGGGTATTTGGCGGGGCTTGTGTCGCTTGTGGCAGGGTTTGGGGCGCCTATCGCCGCTTCTGCCTATGCTTTTGCGGCTTATTTGCCCCTGCCGCTCTCCGCACCCCAACGAAAAATCGCCGCTTCCCTCCTCATCCTCACCTTGATGATAGTCCATTTTCTCGGCCTGCAAAAAAGCGCCCGCATTCAAAACCTCTTCGTAAGCGTGAAAATAGCCCTACTTTTACTCTTGATAGGGGGAGCTCTTTGGCCATCAAGCGAAATTCCTGCTCAAGAGCTAAGTTGTCCTGCTTGGACCTGGGACACGGTGCAAGTGAGTGCGGTTTCGCTCATCTTCATCAGCTTTGCTTACTCGGGCTGGAATGCAGCCGCTTACATCATGAGTGAAATCCCCGACGCTGCGCGGGTAGTGCCCCGAGCTATTCTCACAGGTACGCTCTTAGTAATGGGGCTGTATCTGGCTTTCAACTGGGTTCTTTTACGATATGTGCCTTTGGAGGAACTGGCCGGGCAGCCCGCCGTAGGACGAATCCTCGCCCAGAAACTCTGGGGCGCTGCAGGTGATAAGATTTTCGGGTGGGGGGTGAGCTTAGCCTTAGTGTCTTCGGTCAGTGCGATGCTTATGATAGCGCCTCGGGTAGCCAGCGTCATGGGCGAAGATTATCCTCGCCTTTCCCCTTTGGCTCAGCGCAATGCAGCCGGAGCCCCTGTGCGCGCCCTACTGAGTGTAGCAGGATTAGCTATCCTCTTCATTTTCTCCGCCGCCTTTGATGCAATCCTCAACTATATCGGCTTTACCTTATCTATCTTTAGTGGTTTGACGGTGGCTGGGCTTTTTTGGCGCCATCACCGAGAGAAAGGACTCCCTTGGGATTTGGGGCTGCTCTTCTTAGCCGTTACGGGCTGGATGGTCGTGAATAACTTCTGGATGCGTCCTTGGGAGAGCATAGCAGGTATATTGACTTTATTAGTGGTAGGGAGTTCGTACTTTTGGCTGCGCTAATGTGGCGATTAGGGCTCATAGGACTTACGCTGGGGCTGGTCGGCTGCCAGTCTAATCCTTCTGCTTCTCCAGTACGAACCGATACACTCTCCCTATCTAAGACATCCCCCCCTCCTCCTGTTCCGCACCCCTATTGGACTGATTTAGCTCGCCTTCTGGCGGGAATTCCCCCCAAAGATACCTTCTACTGGCGAGAAGTCATGCGGGACACCGTATGGCAAAACTATGCTCGCCGTGTAGATTATCTCTGGAGTAATCGCCGAAAAACTTTGTACGACTCTCTGCAGGTATGGGCAGCCCGAGAACTGGGCATCTATCATGAATGGAACGAAACCGTATTCTATCCTTTCAGTGGGGCAGATTGGCCTACCATATATTTTCTATATCCTCGGGGTAAGCGATACATTTTCTTCGGGCTGGAGCAGGAAGGGGATCCCCATGAGCTCAGCAGACTCAAGCCCCTGGAAATCGCCCATAGCTTAGAGGGTACTTATGCTACCTTGGCAGACCTGCTCCGTCTCACCTTCTTCAAAACGAAGGAAATGCAAATCCAACTGGCCCATGGCAAGGTACGAGGGTTACTCCCTGTATTTTTAGCGCTCTTGGCAAGAACAGGGCAGATTATCTATGAGGTACAGCATATTTATTTGAGAGCGGGAGGAGTCATAGACACCCTTTCCTCCCTGCAGCCTAAACCGGCACAGTCTGCATGGGATAATCCCATCACAGGGCTGCGTTTCGTAGTGGGTATGCCTGATGCTCCTTTACAGGAAGTCATCTATCTAAGCCTAAACGCAGCCGATGCCGGCGTGAAAAAGCAGATAGGCAGTTATGATTTTCTTAGTCGTTTAGGACCTTGCGTCACCCTTATCAAGTCTGCTTCTTACCTTCTTTTCTCTCCTGAGTTCAACGAAATGCGGAAGCTGATTCTTACGCAGAGTGTAGCTATTTTGCAGGAGGATAGTGGGATTCCTTATCGGTTTTTTGACACTACTGCTTGGAATATCCAGCTTTATGGAGTGTATTATGCCCCGATTCCCTTATTCAAAAGCAAATATCAAGCGGATCTATGGCAAGCCTACCGCAAGCAGCCTGTAAGAAGTTTGCCTTTTGGGATAGGGTATCATATTCCAGTAGGAACAAGCAATTTACTCTGGGCGGTACGCAAAGATTTCCGCAAACCCTTACCCCCAATACCTGTAGAAACGCTGCGTGCGCTTCCTGTCAGGCAACTACCACCACCTGCTCGCCCAGATTCTTCAATGGGCATGTCGGTTGATTCCAGTGCGCAGCCTGCTCTCCCTACCGCAGTTCCTTCCGGCGGTTCCGAATAAAGTCCTGAAAAATGAAGGTACCTATTTTCTGCGGATGTACATAATAGGCGCGTCCGCGGTTGATTTCGGTGAATCTTTGCACGAACTGCTGTAGGTAGCTATCTCGGGCAATCATAAAAGTAGTGATAACAATTCGCTCACGACGAGCACGGTCAGCCATCTCTAATGTTTTATTGACAATCTTGGGGTCTAAGCCGAAACTATTCCGATAAAAGCGTCCATTCTCTCGGATACATGTGGGCTTCCCATCCGTGATAAGGAATATCTGCTTATTAGCGGCGCGTGTGCGGGAGAGTATTGCTATTGCCATGTCAATCGCTTCACGCGTATTGGTATGGTAAGGGCCGGCTTGCAGGAATGGTACTTTTTCCAGCTCTACTTGCCAGGCAAAGTCTCCAAAAGCACCGATGAATAGCTTGTCGCGAGGATAGCGCTGGCGAATCAGCTCGGCTAAAGCCAGAGCTACTTTTTTAGCAGGGGTAATGCGGTCCTCTCCATAAAGGACCATGGAATGGGAAGCGTCTATGAGAACAAAAGTGGCTATTTGGGTTTTTTCTTCGGTCTGGATAATAGAGAGGTCCTCAGAGGAGAGATTGAAGCTATCAATCCCGTGGTGAAGATACGCATTGCTGAGTGTTTCGGTGAGGTGAAGGTTCTCTAACTTATCGCCGAATTCATAGGGGCGAGTTTCAAAGCTCAGGTCATCCCCCTGTCCAGAACGAGGCATGGGATGGTCGCCCAAAGGCCCAGAGCGAAGCGAAGTAAATATCTCTTCTAAGCTGCGTTTGCGGATTTCGGCTTGGACTTTGACGGAGGGGACAGGCACACTGCCAGAGTTAGCGTTTTCGGAGAGGTAGCCTCGTTCGCGCAGGTCTCTCAGGAAATCCCCCATCGTGTAAGTTATATCCGTAAGTCCATGGCGCTTGTCAAAATAACTGAGCCAGCGTAGGGCTTCGGGAACATTCCCTCCTGTTTTCATGAGGAGCTCTAAGAAGAGAGAGAGGAGCTGCTGAAACTTTCGCTCTCGGTCGCTGCGAGGCAGCAATCCATGAAATAGGAGGTACTGCATAACTCCTTAAACTTAACACTCTTCGGAGAAAAACTCTTCAGGCAGTAGTGGAAGAGGGTGGGGAAGTGTATGCCCCATACGGTCGCGTTTAGTTTCCAGGTAGCGGAGGTTATGAGGGTTAGCGGGCGCGTGAAGGGGGACGATTTCCACTATCTCCAGCCCATAACCTGCTAATCCTGCTCGTTTTTTGGGGTTATTGGTAAGGAGACGCATTTTATGGATGCCTAAATCCCGCAGGATTTGAGCGCCTGTACCATATTCTCGTTCGTCGGGTTTGTGGCCTAAGGCGAGATTGGCTTGAACCGTGTCCAGCCCCTCTTCTTGGAGACGGTAAGCATGCATTTTGTCTATGAGTCCGATTCCTCGCCCTTCTTGATTGATATAGACGAGGACGCCTTTGCCTTCGGCTTCTATGCGGCGCAGCGCTAAGGTTAGCTGGTTGCCACAATCGCAGCGTAGGGAACCCAAAATGTCCCCTGTGAAGCAAGAGGAGTGCACCCGCACTAATACGGGTTCATCAGGGGTCCAGCTTCCTTTGACTAAGGCTATATGGGGCTGTTGAGTATAGAGGTGGCGATATACGTGCATTTTGAAGTGCCCGTACCGGGTGGGCATATCTACGACTACTTCTTTACTGATAGTGCATTCGGTGCGCAGGCGGTAGGCTATAAGGTCTTGAATGCTGATGAGAGGGAAGCCCCACTGGTCGGCTAAGCGGCGTAGCTGGGGTAAGCGTGCCATCGTGCCATCTTCATTCATGATTTCTACGATAACGGCTACAGGTGTAAGTCCTGCCAGTCGCATGAGGTCTACAGCGGCTTCGGTGTGCCCTGCGCGTCGCAGCACTCCCTCTGGACGCGCAATAAGCGGAAAAATATGCCCTGGACGGGCAAAATCTTCGGGCTTAGTGCCCGAGTCAGCCAAGGCTCGGATCGTACGCGCTCGGTCATAAGCCGAGATGCCAGTTACAGGCCCTTCGCCTATATAATCTACCGATACCGTGAATGCAGTATGATGGGGAGCGGTGTTCTCCGCTACCATTAGGGGCAGACGCAGGTATTGTGCACGCTCTGGTGTGATAGGCACACAGATTAAGCCCCTTGCTTCCTTTGTCATGAAGTTTACAGCCTCGGGGGTTACGAACTGGGCAGCCATAACTAAGTCCCCTTCATTTTCACGGTCCTCGTCATCCACCACGATGACCATCTTCCCCACCCTAAGCATAGCCAGCGCATCCTCTATCGTATCTAAGCGCAAGTCCGCTTTTGTCATAATCACTCTTTTAACAAAGTAGAGAGATGATTATCTATGCGCTGGGTGATTTCCTCCACTTCGCCCACGCCAGATATACGATATAGCAAGCCTCTTTGGCGATAGTATTCAATCAAAGGGGCGGTTTTGGTGTGATACTCTTGAAGGCGAGTACGAATCGTTTCAGGATTATCATCAGCGCGGCCTTCTATGGCGGCTCGGCGTTGAATGCGCTGGAGAAGAACCTCTTCGGGTACTTCTAACAGAAATGCGGCTTTGAAGGTAGCCTTTCGGCTGCGGAGGAGCTGATCTAAGGCTTCGGCTTGGGGCACTGTGCGGGGAAATCCATCCAGTAAATAGTCGCGTCCTTCCTGCAGATGAGTGCCTACTAAAGCGATGATTAGTTCATCAGGTACGAGCTTGCCATTGGTTACGAGGGGTTGGATTTGATTCCCCAAGGGAGTGCCCTTGCTAATCTCTTCGCGTAAAAGGTCTCCTGTGGCTAAGTAGCCCCAGTTATATTTCTCTACTAACCTGCGGGCTTGTGTTCCTTTTCCTGCGCCCGGAGGCCCCAGAAGGAGAAAAACTCGCATTAAGCAAAGGTATTTAGCGCGCCCATTGCTGGAGCTTCTCTCGGGCTATGCGTGCATATAAGCTGCCAGGAACGGCTTGTAAGAGACGCTCGTAGTATTTCCGGGCTTTTTGGGGGTCAGAAGAGAGCTGGGCTAATTCATAGAGGGCATCGTCGCGATAGAGGCTTTCTGGGTCGGGATAATCCGCCAAAACCTCTAAGAAGATTTTAGCTTGGGTAGTGTCGCCACGAGAGAGAAAGTAGCGACTTTTTTGCCAGAGGAGGTCATCGGTAATCGGATGCCCCCGATAATGCTTCTCAATCGTATCTAACAGAGCAAGTCCTTCTGCATATCGCTGCTGCAAAAAGGCTAACTCAGCCGCAGCGTAGAGTTTGAGGGGTTCTACGAGGGTATCGGGACGAAGGTTATCTTCTATGTGCCAGAAAAGCTGTATGGCATCGTTGGAGAGCTCATCTTGGGTATTGTTTTTGAGAAGGCGGAGTCGGGTCTGTGCCAGCTCAAACTCTCCCTGAAAGTAAGCGAGGCGAGCCAACTGGTAGTAAATCTCACTGAGCCAAGAAGACTGGGGTAGTTGGCTTTCGGCTTCTAAGAGATAGAAGCGGCTTTGTAAATAATCTCCTTTCCGCAGGGCGGCTTCGGAGAGAAGGAGATACTTCTGGGCGGTATGGGCGGGAGTACTGGGCTGAAAAGGGGAAAGCAACGGCAGCACCGAGTCGGGATTGCCTGTGCGTAAGAGCCAGTGTGCTTTTTCCAGTAGCAAGGAAGGATTAGGTTCTTTTCGCTGTAGGAGCGAATCCAATACGACTAAGACTCGCTGGGGATTACGCAGGAGCGCTTCTACCTCCATGTACCGAGAAAGCGCCGAACTGTAATAGCGGCATCTTTCTCCTGTAAGGACTACGGCTCGCAGAGCCTCCGCCGCTAAGGAGAATAGCCCTTTCTCGTGCGCATGCCAACCTACCTCGTACAGAGCGCTACAATCCTGCTCCAGACGACCCACCGCTCGGGCGTACCGGAGTGCTTCTGGGTAGTTTTCACTCAGTATGTAGAGCCGTGTCAGGAGGCGAGCTACCGCCCCTTGCGGAATCTCTTGCCAGGTCTCTAATAGGGGGCCTTCGGCTTCTTCTGGCGTAAGTCCTAAGCCCAAGTACCTTTGGAGCACTTCTGCTAAAGTGTCCGTGGAAACCCGCTGATTTTTCCATAGTAAAATCCATTCGGCCCATGCGGGGGATAGCTCATTATCCTGCTCGTAGGAGGTAATAAGTACCTCTGCATAAGCGGTGGGATGGGGATTGCGCTGGCGGGCAGCCTGAAGGGCAATCCGCTGCCACTCTAAAAGTCCCCATACCCGAGCGGCAGCTTCTGCCAGCGACTCTACCAGATGGAGGGGTAAATCCGGACGCTCTAATAAATGCCGCCATTCTTTTTCCGTAAGAGTGTCCTTTGCTAAGAGCCGCTCCCGCAAACTCCATGCCATACCCCAAGGCGTTAGCTTCCCCCGAACTCTCTCTTCCTGAAGCCAACGCTGAAAATCAGCTTTCTTCCCCGTCTGTAGGAGGCATTCTACTGCATACGTACCCCACAAGTAGTCCTTCGTGCGCTCAAAGATTCGCTTGAACTGTAGATATGCCTCGTCATACTTGCCCATGCGGAAGAGCTGGATGGGCTGGCGCGGGTCTTGCGCCCACAGCAGCGTAAGCCAAAGCCATCGCTTCATAGGCGCCGCAAATCATTCCATAACGCAAAAACCATCAGCGCAAGAATCAGGCCCAGTCCCACATATTGTGCAATCTCTCGCAGACGGGGAGAAGGCTCCCGACGCAGAATCGCTTCTAACCCCAAGAATAAGAGATGCCCCCCATCCAGTAAAGGTATGGGAAGTAAGTTCATGATGGCTAAAATGAGGCTGAGTGCACCCGTGAAAGCCACAAAGCTGCGCAAGCCCCCACTCTCATAAGTGCGTCCCGCAGCCCGCGCGATTCCAATCGGGCCCGATAGATTGTCTGAAAGGCGAGCCTTGCCTGTGATAAGGTAGCTTAGGGCTTTGAGATTCGTAATAGCTAAGCGGTAAGACTGAGCAATCCCCACTTGGAGCGCCCCGAATAGGGGAAGCTCTTGTACTTCTCGGGGCGGCTCTACCGCCGGAAGTACCTGTATCCGATGCGCTGAATCCAGTCGTACCTCTACCGAAAAAACCGAGTCACCCCTGCGTACTAAAAGTCGTACTTGGTCTGAGGGAGTCTCCTGAATAGCTTGACGCAGTTCGCTGAAGGAACGAATCGGTTTATTCCCTACGGCTTGGATAATGTCTCCCTTCTGCAAGCCGGCTTGATTAGCAGGACCGCCCGGAAGAGGCTGGATTTCAGCTGGGAAACGCAAGGCAATAGCATCCTCCTCCTTCCGCGCATACAGTTGAAGGAGACTATCCCGCTGGGCAGCAGAGATAGAAAGAACGATTGTGTCCTTTCCGCGAAGAACGGTAAGGGTGGGGGTTTCTTGAAGAAGCCATTCAGGTGAAGAGAGCTTATCTAAATAAGCAGGCTCTTCATTAATCAAGAGGACTTGGTCGCCCGCTTGTATTCCTGCTTCGGGTACCGCTTCTACGCCATATACCCACCGGCTCAACGGTATCCGCTGTATTCCCGTGAAGTAGAAGATGCCACTTAGAATCAAAAAAGCATACAGGATATTCGCCAGAGGCCCGCCTGCTACGACTAACATCCGCTGATACAGCGGCTTGCTGCGGAACTCATCAGGCTGAGGCGGTGCGGTATGCCGGCCGCTTGGGTTGCTCTCGTCCGCCATGCCTGCTATCTTAACATACCCCCCCAGTGGAAGAACGCCTATGCCGTATTCAGTGCCGTTTCTTTTCCAGCTTAAGAGTTTGAAGGGCCAGTCAAAGAAAAGGTAAAACTTCTCTACTCGCATGCGGAAGAGCTTAGCGGGGAGAAAATGGCC
>JANWZJ010000041.1 GCA_025054525.1 Bacteroidia bacterium
TTCATAGGGAATGCAGAGGGACGCGTACTGACTAAGGGATTTGCCGATGTATATGTAGTAGATGGATTTGTAGGGAATATCCTCCTCAAGTTTGGGGAGTCGCTCTACGAACTGCTACGGGAGAAAGTCCCTTCTAATCCGCTTTTGGAGCGCCTCAACTATGAGAATATCGGAGGACTTCCCTTCATAGGGGCACAGGGGAATGTAATCATAGGACACGGCATCTCTTCACCGAAGGCATTTCGGAACATGATACGGCGGGCGGTGCTGGTCGTCCAGGCTCGTCTTACTGAGAAAATCGCCACTGCTTTCCGCGCACATGCGTAGTGCGGCTATCACCGCAGTGGGCGCTTACTTGCCCGAGCGGAAGCTCACAAACGCTGATTTGGAAAAACTGGTGGATACTTCGGATGCGTGGATCATAGAGAGGACAGGCATCCGTGAAAGGCGCATCTTAGGTAAAGGAAAAGGCAGTGCTTATATGGCTATTCGGGCTGCTCAGCAGGCGCTGGAACGGCGCGGCATGCCCGCTCAAGAGATAGACCTGATTATCGTGGCTACCGTAACGCCTGAACACCCTTTTCCCGCTACCGCCAATATCGTAGCGAACGCGATAGGCGCCAAACGAGCATGGGGTTTTGACACAGAAGCTGCTTGTAGTAGTTTTCTATATGCCCTTAGCGTAGCGGCTGACATTATCGTCGCAGGCCGAGTAGAACGCGCCCTCATCATCGGCAGCGACAAAATGTCCAGTATCATAGACTACCGCGACCGGGCAACTTGTGTGATTTTTGGGGATGGGGCAGGCGCTGTGCTATTAGAACCCACGGAAGAGCCCGTAGGAGTCATGGATTACTTACACCAAGCCGATGGGAGTGGGTGTGTCCACCTTCACATGAAAGCAGGAGGCAGTGTGCTTCCCCCCTCTGTCCGTACAGTCCGGAATCGCCTTCATTATGTGTATCAAGAGGGGCGACAAGTCTTCAAGCATGCTGTAGTGCAGATGGCTTCTGTCGCTGAACAGCTCATGCGCAAACATGGTCTGCGGCCAGAAGATATTGCCTATTTCGTGCCCCATCAAGCTAACCTTCGCATTATAGAAGCGGCTGCGCAGCGTCTTGGTCTCCCCATGGAAAAGGTTATGGTCAATATAGACCGCTATGGTAATACGACCTCAGCGACTTTGCCTTTATGTCTATACGACTACGAAAGCCGGCTCAAACGCGGGGACAATCTCATTTTAGCCTCTTTTGGCGGGGGCTTTACGTGGGGAGCGCTGTGGCTGCGCTGGGCTTACTGACCGCCTGCCACTTAGATAATGACCAATCATTCTTTCCCCGACCGGTAGGTGTTTATTTGCGCATTCAGAGACAGCTTTTCTGGGCACCCGAGGGCGGAACTCCCATCCTCCTGGCCCAGAATATACGACGCATTTGCGGCACGGAAAACCGCTTGCTACTCCTGCACGAGGGAAGGGACTCTATTTCTGTGATGGAGGTAGGCACACATAGGCACCTCCACCACTTCAAGCTGCAGGATGCCACAGCCATCACCGAAGGAAAAAAGCAGGCTTATCTGGGATACGCTGGAGGCGTGTGTGTGTATGAAGACGATCGCAAAGGTCATACCTTGCGCTGTGGGTCGCTTCCCCTGCCCGCCGGTGCTGGCAGAGAACTAATCTACGCTCACCCCTACTTAGTAGGAACAGGAAGGGATAGCCTGTGGGTGGTACGGCTCACTTCAGACAAGAAAGGTGTCGTAACGAACATTCTACCCCTCAGGGGTCAAGTAGAAGCCCTCTGGAATGAACTTTCTGGAAGCATCGCAGGAGTCACTCGTATTGGCGATACACTCTATGGTTTCGGCTATTCTTTGGTAAATAGGACATTCGTTTTGAGTGCTACGCCGACTTCAGTCCGAAAAAAGCAGTTTTCCCCCTACACACAGAAGGCTTTCGGGACAGAATACTTAGGCGAAGTTGCGCTTTCCGTTTCAGGGTTTTTAGTACCAGGGGGCTGGGATAGGATACGCGATTTTAGCTGTGATTTTTTGGGCGGTAAGGTTTATTGCTTGCGAGAAGATAGCGTTTGGCGATACGACGTCGCAACGGGTGAGAAGCAGTTTCTTCTGTATTCTCCTCAAAGTAGAGAGGTAGAAGTAGTGCCTATTTATCGCTATGGGGAGGCAGAGATAACAACAAGGTAAGGGCGCCGGGAGGAGCTGGAAGCGGCGGCTACCCAGCGTTGGAGAGTGTAGGCACGGGCAGGAAGCCACACATAAAACCGCTCAGGCACTCTTCGCCGCCCCAGAGCGATTTCTTGGACAGGCTGGGTAAGATTCCAAAAGGTTCGCATGCCCGAGAAGTCTGAAAGGCCCCAACTTGCGCCAGCTACTTCTCCGGTGGTATCTGCGTATAAAGCAAGGCTATTCGGACGGGGATAAAATGGAGAATAGGCTTTCTCACTAAGAGAATCGGTATCCCAGTAGAGCGTTGCGGCTAAAATAGGTTTTCGCGCAAGGCGCTCCCATCCTTGGAGCTGGAAGCTAAATCCCACAGGTTCGCCCCCTGCTACTAAAACCTTCTGCTGCCAGAGGGTGGGGTTTTGTTGCAGTTCATCGCGCAAAGCAGGGGGAGTAATAGTGGTGCGAACCAGACGATACGCCCATGTACATGAGTCGCTGATGAAAAACTCATACCGTTGGGGCAGCACTTGATTGCGGATTTTCTCTCGGTAATAAATGCGAAGCGCAGTACCAGGACTGCGAGGAAAGATTGTGTAGATAGCACCCGCACTCCCTGATGAGAAGGGCTCGGCAGTAATATACAGCCCGTAAAATGCTGCTTGGAAAGTCTGTTCGTTGGTCAGGGCAGTTGTGGGAAGGGTCAGAATAAATCTACCCAGCGCCGTGTCCAGAGGGATTCGGTAGGAGCCTACACGGAAGGATTGGAAGGCCAGTGTGTCTCGGTGAGGTAAGACGAGATTCACCCCATCCGAAGCATAGGTAGTTTGAGAGGGATACGTTTGACTGGCAGAGAGGGGCTGTGTAAGGCGAAAAACTCGCCACTGAAGCGGCACAGTGATATTGCCGTAGGAGCTGGCTAAGAAGATATCCAGCACGACGGAGTCCACTGCTACTAACTCTTCAGCATAGAAGCGTATGTTCGTGCCGCCGAGGGCGAACTGGGTGGCCCAGCCTGCTTCCCAGCGTCCGACAAGGGTATCTACGGCTTGCCCAACGAAGGTAAAAGAAGCATTCTTCGTATCGGGCGCTGTTAAAAAGACTTGTTGGGGATTTTCCGGATAAAGGGTATCCGTTTGTATGCTAGGCGGAGGAAAGAGGGCCTCTCCCCCATATCGGGGATTACGACAAGCACTAAGCCAGAGAAGTCCCAGCAGTAGGACTCTCAGACCGTAGAACGCATCAGTGCTTGCTGATATGAATGCAGCCAGATTTCGGGGTCGGGCGTGCCGCAGTGACTGCCTACACACTTTACAGTCTCTTCCAATAGCTTCTTGTACGTGTGTCCTGCTAAATGTTGGAAAGGTTCGGGAATATACCCATCAGACCGCGCTTTATCGGCTAATGAGGGGGTGAAGCGGAAGTTCGGTATCTCGGACTCATACTGCGTGAAGAAAAGGCGAGCCTGGGAGAGCACTGGGTCTTTATGGAGATGGTACTTAAGGTATAGGATGAGCATACCTGTCATCCAACCGTTACAGTGGATGAGGTGTGGAACCCAGCGCAGCGTTTTTATCATGGAGATGACGCCCTTGCTGAAGAAGATCATGCGTTCGTCGTTATCGGGGTAGGGCTGCTGAGTTTCGGGGTCAGCGAAAATGCCTTTTCTCGCCCAAAATTCATGATTGTCCAGGAAATAAACCTGCGTACGAGTGCCTGGAATGCTGGCGACTTTGACGTTGAGGGAATAGTCCATGTTGCCTACCCGAATGGTGATGCCGGAGAGCCTTTTGACTTCGTGGAGGCGCCACCGCCTATCATCTATCAGCCCGTATTTGGGCATGAGGATGCGGACCTCATACTGAGAGGAAATCCTCTGAGGGAGCTGGGCTATGTAAGAGGCGGCGGCAGTTTCCCCCCAGAACGGCTCACACTCCGTGGTCACCAGTAGGACTCGCTGTTTGTCCTGCCAGTATCCACTCATGATAGACAAAGTTAGCCAAAAATCGGCAAAATTTGACCTGTGGTCGGAACCCTCTCTTCTACTCAGGTTCAGGTAGCCTACAATCTCATGTGCTGTACTTACCACATGGCTCGGCTCTATGACGAAAACCGAGATATAGCCAAGTATGTGCATTCTACATCCCGAGGACACGAAGCTATTCAGATTGCCGTAGGTATGCTTTTGCGCCCTGAAGATTATGTCTACCCCTACTATCGGGATGAGGCGATGCTACTGGCGATGGGATTTTCGCCGTACGAACTCATGCTACAGCTTTTAGCGAAGCGTGATGATATTTTCTCGGGGGGGCGCACTTACTACAATCATGCCAGTGCGCGTCAGCCCGACCGCCCCCAAATTCCCCATCAATCTTCCGCCACTGGCATGCAAGCCATTCCTGCTACGGGTGCCGCCCAAGGGCTCCTCTACCTGCGAAAACAAGGCCTGCGAGAAGATAACGCCATCGTCGTATGCAGCTTAGGAGACGGCTCTCTGAATGAAGGTGAAGTCGCCGAGGCTTTTCAGATGGCTGTCCTGCGCCAACTGCCTATTCTCTATGTCGTTCAGGATAACGGCTGGGCTATCTCTGCTTCCCGGGAAGAACTGCGCGCAATGGATGCTCCCGACTATGCACAGGGTTTCCCTGGGCTTCAAATCTTTGAGGTAGAACGAGGGAATGATTTTCTCTCCTGCTTCGCTACCGCTCAATTGGCCTTTGAACATGTGCGCCAAGGGAAAGGACCTGCCCTTCTCTATGCACAGGTTCCTTTGATTGGGCATCATACTTCTGGCGTACGCCGCGAATGGTACCGCTCTGGCGAAGAGTACCAAAGCAGCCTCCAAGCCGACCCCCGCCTTGTACTGCGAGAATATATCCTTGCTCATTATCCTGATATGGAGCCCGACCGCATAGAAGAAGAGGCACGAAAAGAAGTAGAAACTGCCTTTGCCCAAGCGGTGAGCGCTCCCGACCCTTCCCCTGACAACCTCACAGCGCATGTGTTTGCTCCTACGCTGATTACAGAAGAAAAAGGAGAACGCACCCCCGTCAGCGCCCCCGAAGTCCTCATGGTAGATGCGGCACTCCATGCCGTAGAAGAGATTTTAGCCCAGCATCCCGAAGCCCTCTTCTACGGTCAAGATGTCGGCAGAAGATTAGGCGGTGTCTTTCGCGAAGCGGCTACCTTAGCTGAAAAATTTGGCGACCATCGCGTCTTCAATACACCCATCCAAGAAGCATACATCATCGGTAGCACGGTGGGAATGGCGGCTGTAGGCTGCCGTCCTATTGTAGAGATTCAGTTTGCCGATTATATCTGGCCGGGGCTCAACCAGCTCTTTACAGAACTGAGCCGTGCTCATTACCTCTCTGCAGGAAAATGGAGCGTTCCTGTGGTGATACGCGTGCCCTGTGGAGCGTATTTAGGGGGAGGGCCCTATCATTCCTCCAGCGTAGAGAGTGTGCTTGCTGCCATCCGAGGCATCAAGGTCGTCTATCCGTCTAACGCCGCAGACATGAAAGGACTTTTCAAAGCAGCCTTCTACGATCCCAATCCCGTAGTGATTCTGGAACATAAGGGACTTTACTGGTCTAAGGTTCCGGGTACTCGTGCTGCTAAGACCCCCGAACCTGATTCTCAATACATCGTCCCTATTGGCAAGGCTCGCTGGTGGCTACATGCCCAGAAAGAGCCAGCTATTGTCGTGATTAGCTACGGAATGGGGGTTCATTGGGGTTTAGAACTCGCTCGGCAGTTTCCCGAACAAGTAGCTCTTTTAGACTTGCGTAGCCTTTCGCCGTTAGATTACGATGCGGTATATGAAGCGGTGCGTCGCTATCATCGCGTGCTTCTGCTTACGGAAGAGCCCCCTGCCCATAGTTTCACGCAAGCCTTGGCGGGCTGGATAGCTGAACATGCTTTCACCTATTTAGATGCGCCTCCTCGGGTAATAGGTAGTGCAGAAGTGCCCGCCGTTCCCCTCAGTCTCGTGTTGGAAAAAGCATACCTCCCGAACCCTGAGCATATTCGCACCGTAGCGGAAGAGCTTCTGCGCTTCTAATGCAGCTTTATGTGATACCTGCTCCTTTGAGCCGGGAGACGCCTTACTGGGTCTATCCTGCCCTGCTCCCCACCCTCTCTCCGCTCAAGCACTTCTTCGTGGAAAAAACCGCCCGCAGTCGCAGTTGGCTGGCTCAGTTGGGACTCTCCTTGGAGGGAGTAACCCTCTACGAATACCAGGCCCAACTCCAGGACTGGCCCGAAGAAGCCTATCAAGCTACTTTCGGAGCGGGAGTACCCATAGGATTGCTCAGTGAAGCGGGATTAGCGGGGGTCGCTGACCCCGGTGCCAGTGTAGTCCTAAGGGCTCATAGTATGGGATATACCGTAATCCCTCTGGCAGGGCCCAGTAGTATTACCTTAGCGCTGGCAGGGTCTGGTATGCGGGGCGATGCTTTTACTTTCTGGGGCTATCCCCCCTTGGATAAGAAACAGCGGCGCTCTTTCCTTCAGCAGGTGTGTCATCAAGCCAAAGTGCATACCCAAATCCTCATGGAATCCCCCGCACGCAATACTTCCCTTCTCCAAGAACTCATCTCTCTGGCTCCAGTAGGACTCCTGCTGTGCGTAGCCCATCATCTCACAGCAGAACAAGGGTTCATTCGCACCCAGCCAGTCTCTGCATGGCAAGGATATACCCTGCCCAAAGCCCCTACCCTCTTTCTACTGGGCAGGTAAGCCGCTCTTCGTAATTTCGCTCCATGCGCACTGGCACCCTCGGCGTCAATCTCGCAGGGCTCCTCCCCATCATCCGTAAATACCTCTATACTCACAGCGACGTCTTCTTACGAGAACTCATCGCTAATGGCGTAGATGCCTGTCAAAAAATGATAGCCATCTCTGCCAGTCAAAATCTCAATACAGACCCCACTACCCTCAAGGTTGAAATCTTTGTGTATCCTGCTAAGCGACAGCTCGTTATTCGGGATAATGGCATAGGCATGACAGAAGAAGAAGTAGAACGTTTCCTCACCGTGATTGCTGCTTCCAGTGCGAAGGAGTTCGCCGAGAAGTACAAGGAAACCGATATTATTGGCTTCTTCGGAATGGGATTCTACTCGGCTTTCATGGTTGCTGAAAAGGTTGAGGTTCTCACGCAGTCATATTTAGCGGATGCTGCTGGGGTTCGTTGGGTAGGGGATGGCTCTGAGCGTTATGAAATCAGTCCTGCTCAGCGCCCCGAAGGAAGGGGCACTACCATTACCCTGCATCTTTCTAAAGAGTATGACGAATACGCCCAAGTGTGGCGCGTCCGAGAAGTAGCTGAGAAATATGCCCGATTCCTTCCTATAACTATTCAGGTAGAAGGCAGCACTATCAATCAAAAGCCCCTTTGGCGGGAGCATCCCACTAAGGTCTCGGAAGAAGAGTACAAGAAGTTCTACAAAGTGCTCTACCCCACGCTGCCCGAACCAGTCTTTCACATCCACTTGAACATAGATTATCCTGTCAATCTGCAGGGTATTTTGTACTTTCCGCCGCTTCGTCCTGAGATGGTACTTCAGCGAAACGGTCTTTCTCTGTATGTGCGAGGAATGTTTATCACCGACCAGCTTAGCGAAATTCTACCGCCTTACTTTGAGTTGCTGCATGGTGCGATAGAATCGGCAGATATTCCCTTGAATGTATCCCGAAGCCAACTGCAAATAGACCCCACCGTTCGCAGGATTAGCCAGTATATTAGCCGAAAAGTCGCTGAGAAACTCAAGGAGCTTCATGCTTCAGATCGTAGTCAGTACGAAAAACTCTGGGAACATGTAGGCCCTTTCGTCAAATATGGCATGGTACGAGATGAAGACTTTGCCCGCAGGGTGAAAGACATAGCACTTGTTCAGGGCCTTGATGGTAAGTTTTACACTTTATCAGAGTACAAAACGCAAATCAGTAGTGTGCGTGATCCTCGGGGTTTCTCTTTGGGCTTTTATGTCAATGATGCTAAGAAGCAGGGGGCATTAGCCCAGCTTTTTCAGAGCAAGGGATATATCGTGGTGCAGTCGGATACGGTGATTGATCCGTATTGGCTGTCGTACATAGAGAGGGAGGATGGGATTCGGATGGTACGAGTGGATGCAGAAGAAGCCGCAAAATGGTTAGAGGCGGAGAGCACCCAGGGTACTCTGAACTTGGAAGAAGTGAAAGCCGTCAAAGAAGCGTTGGAGCGGCTGACGAAGTTGAAGGTAGAGCCGCAAGCGCTGGGGGAAAACGGACCTGCGGCACTTCTGCTTCGGGAAGAAGGACAGAGGCGCCTGCGCGAAGCAGCCCTCCAAGGAGAAATTCCGCCCCCTTCTCGTCTAATTTTCAACAGCGCACACCCTATCTATAAAAGATATTTGCTCACGCAGGATGGGCGTTGGCTGGAGCATGTGTGGGATTGGGCGCGTCTCTTGAGTGGTGATTTGCACGAGAAGGACCTTCAAAGTTTCTTAGCCCGCGATTGGGCGCTGCTTTCGGGTACATGATAGGGATATTCTGGCTGATTGGGGGACTTTTTCCGTTTCAGGCGGCAGACTCAGCCTGGGCAGAAGCCCGCCTACGCCAAATGAGCTTAGAAGAAAAAATAGGGCAACTGCTCATGGTACCCGTACACAGCGATTCCCGCAAACTAAATCGCAAAGAAGCGGAGCGTTGGATTACCCAATATCACATAGGGGGTATCATCTTCATGAAGGGAAACCCCACTACCCAAGTGCATTTGACTAACTCGTTCCAAGCCTTGGCTTCTACGCCCCTTCTGATTGCGATGGATGCAGAATGGGGACCTGCTATGCGCTTAGATAGCGTGCCACGCTTTCCTTATGCCTTGACCCTGGGTGCTATTCCGAATGACTCCCTTATCTACCAGGTAGCCCGAGCTATCGGCAAACAATGCCGCCGATTGGGCGTGCATATCAACTTCGCACCCGTCGCTGACATAAACAGCAATCCCGAAAACCCCGTAATCGGCGTACGCGCCTTTGGCGCTGACCGTCATCGGGTCGCCCAGCTCAGCCTGCTTTATATGAAGGGTCTCCACGATGAAAAAGTCGTCGCCATCGCCAAACACTTTCCGGGACATGGGGATACTTACTTGGACTCTCACTTTGATTTGCCCACGATTCCCCATGATCTGAGCCGCTTAGATAGTATAGAGCTCTACCCCTTCCGTAATCTTATCCAGCATGGGGTAATGGGCCTCATGATAGGACACCTTTTAGTGCCCCGATTAGATACCTTTACCGCTACGGTCTCTCACCGAATCATTACCCAGCTTCTGCGGCGCGTACTTAGCTTTCAAGGAATCATCTTCTCAGATGCGCTCAACATGCGGGCCGTCTCCTTGTACTTTCCCCCGGGGGAGTTGGAGGTACGGGCATTAGAAGCCGGCACAGATATACTACTATATGCTGAAAATATACCTGTCGTTACAAGAGCCATCCATCAGGCTGTCATGCAAGGGCGCATCACCGAAGAAGAGATAGATGAAAAAGTACGCCGCATTCTCCTGCTCAAAGCCCATCTCAAACTCCCCATGAATCGCTTCACACCCACCGAACGGCTCATGGAAGACCTCTGGGCTGAGTCGCTGCTGGCACCCTTGCGCGAGGCTTATATCCAGGCCGTAACCCTCCTCCAAAACCGAAAAAATCTCCTTCCCCTGGGACACTTAGCCCAGAAAAAGCTACTATATCTCCAAATCGGCTATGAACGCCCTGCGCCTTTTTACCGCTACATCAGCCAACACTGCGCTATGGATGCGCTGGTCATACCCTCCGCCGAAACCCTTCCCTCCGATACGCTCACCCGAGCCTTAGAGGAATATACAACCTTTATCGTAGGTCTCTTCAATCTATCCAATAATCCCCGAAAGAGCTTTGGCATTCGTCCCAAAGTACTGGATTTATTATGTGAGCTGCGAGGGGCAGAACGGGAGGTTATTGTTTGTGTTTTTGGGAATCCATATGCCATTTCCTTCTTAGGCGAAGAGACTGCGACGATTTTAGCCTATCAAGAAGATACGCTGGCTCAGTGGCAAACCGCTAATATCATTTTCGGCTGTGCCGCTCCCCAAGGGCGCTTACCTATTCCTATTCCCATGCGGTATTCTCGTATCGTAAGCTACGCTCCGACCAAATCCCGCCCTATTGTGCCGTATCAAGTGCCCTATAGCTTTCATCTGACCGACTCGCTGCTGGAAGCAGTCATCGCTCAGAAATTCACCCCGGGCATCGCAGTAGTAGCTATCTACCGAGACACTATCGTATATAGCCGAGGATATGGCTCTTTGAGCTATTCAGACGCTCGCAAAGTCTCTCCCGTTTTTCATCTATACGATGTAGCCTCCCTAACTAAGGTGTTTGCTACGACCCTCGTGGCGATGGACTTGTACGAACGAGGCAAGTTAGACTTGAATCAGCCGCTCTCCGTAAAGGTCCCAGAATGGAATAACTATCCTATTGGCAAACTCACACCATTCCAACTTCTTACTCACACAGCGGGCTATCCCGCTATTCTACCTCTCGTCCAAGAAGCGCTTCGGGATCAACCTTTCTCAGACTCTCTCACGGAAAGCCATCCGCTACCCCTGAGCCGCCGCCGTTTCCTTAGTAAAGCCTATCCCGACCGCATGTGGAAACTCATGGCTAACTATCCCGCGCAGCCTTCTCGCAAGCCGCTCTACACAGATATAGGAATGGTCATTCTGGCAAAATACTTGGAGAAAGTCGCAGGAGAGCCCATGGAAACTTATCTCTCACGCCATTTCTATCAGCCTATGGGACTTTACCGAATCGTTTTCCACCCTGCGCTGAAATGTTTAGACACTATATGCGCCCCCACCGAAATAGACACTACTTGGCGAAAAGATACCCTGTGTGGATATGTACATGATCCCACCGCTGCTTTGTTAGGGGGAAGTGCAGGAAATGCTGGACTTTTCGCCAGTGCAAACGACCTGGCTAAACTCCTCTGGATGCTCAAAAATAGCGGAGAATATGCAGGCTTTTGTTACTTTTCTGCCACGACGGTGAGTACATTCACCCGAGAGGTAGAAGGTTTAGGGAGAGGGCTTGGCTGGGATAAGCCCAACCGAGACAAAGGCAATAGCACAGTGCCCTCTGCCCTCTCTTCTTTCACTTTTGGGCATTTAGGGTTCACGGGGACAGCGGCATGGTGCGACCCATGGCATAATCTCATCGTTGTCATCCTCTCTAACCGCATTCACCCCTCCAGCCAAGATAACCGCTTCGTACGCCAGAACATCCGAGGACAAATCCTTCAAGCCATATGCCAAGATTTGGGCATTCGCTAATTTTTGTTAGAAGAAGCGATGCGATACACACTTCCCCTTGGACTACTGGTATTCACGACCGCTTGCCTCAAGGAAATAGAAGTAGATGTGCCAACTGACACAGGCGAGCTGGTAGTAGAAGCATACTACAATAGCCGCGACAGTGCCTTTGTCCGAGTATCCCGTACAACTAAATACTTCGGAGCAAGTCGCCCCCCCTTAGTCTCTAATGCGTGGGTCGTATTAGAAGACCTCCAAGCAGGTACTCGGGATACCCTTCGCTGGCGAGACACTGCCTACTTCCGCATTACTCGTAATGTTCAACCGACAGCAGGACATACCTATAAGCTCGTAGTGCGCACAGAAGACGAAGAAGCTCAAGCTACTTGCGTGATGCCCCAGACTGTGCCTCTGGACACTGTATTTGTCATTTATCGGCCTGCAGTGGGACGCTTACCAGAAGGCTACCGAGGCATCGGAATCGCACAAGACCCCCCTGGCGCTCAGAACGCCTACCGAGCCCGCATCTGGCGGAATGATACCCTCTTCAATCGGATTTTTGATTGGTTCTATTCTGATGACCGCTTCATAGACGGAAGGCTCATCGTATTTGAGTTTCCGTATGCGCTGCAGCCCGGAGACACCTTCTCCCTTGAAATCATGAGCATACCCCAAGATGTCATCCAATACTATGAGCAAGTAGTACGGAATGCTTTCGGAGGCAGTGGCGGATTTAGCCCCCCCCCCGATAATGCCTATTCCAACTTCACCTCTCGTCGCAGACGGGTATGGGGCTACTTCATCGCATATGCCACCGATAGTAAGGGCGCGCGCGTTCCCCGCTGAGCCGCCCCCCCTCATAACCCACGCAAGCAATAGATACTCGGATTTAGCACGACTTTTGTTATATTTGTCATAGTATGCGTTACCTACTCCTTTTTACGGGCTTGTTCTCTCTGCTGTGGGCACAAAGTCCAGAGCCAGAACCTTCTCTCTTCTTCCTTCAAGAGGGAGGGCGATATTTCATCGTCCTCAGTGTCGACCCCATTCCTACGGATAAAATAGAAGTTTTAGACCTGACAGGCAAACGCATCCATACATTTGCTCTCAGCTCAGAGAATGATAAACGTTATGCCCTTCCTGAAATGCCTGAGGGG
>JANWZJ010000042.1 GCA_025054525.1 Bacteroidia bacterium
TGCTTCAGCTTACTTGACAGGGGTGCCGGGGGGCACTTCGTGCTCAGGGGCTACTCGCACGAGGGCGGAAGCCCCTTCTCCCGCAAAAAGCAACATCCCTTCACTACGAACACCCCGCATTACCCGAGGCATAAGATTAGCCACCCAAATCGCTTGTTTGCCTACAAGCTGCTCGGGTGTGTAAGACTGGGCTATGCCCGAGACTACCGTATGTAAGCCATCTTCCGCTTCTATAAGGACTTTGAGGAGCTTATCTGTATTAGGTATGCGTTCAGCTTTGCGGATAGTTACGACTTTAAGGGAAATCTTTTGAAAATCCTCTATAGAAATATACACATTAGGGGCGGCTTGAGAAGGGGCTTTCTCTTCGGAGGAGACGGGAAGGAGGGTATCTCGCATTTTTTGGAGTTCTTTCTCGGTGAGCTTAGGCACTAAGGGCTGGGGCTGCTGAGTCAAAGTGATTTCGGCTAAAAGAGGAGAAGGGGTCTCCAGCGCTTTCCAGGAGAAAAGAGGAACACCTAAGTAACTCCTTAGCGTAGGGGCTACCCGCGTCGGAAGAAAAGGCTCTAAAAGCGTACCCATCGCCGCTAATAAGTCGGTATATCCGAGTAGTATCTCATAGGCTTTCTCAGGGGATTGATGCCAAGGAGCATCCTCATTGAGGCTACGGTTTGCTTGCCGCGCCAGCTCCATTAGGGCATCTAAAGCCCCAGCAAAGTCATAGTTTTCTAAGCGTTCTCCTATTTGGCGGGCTGCTTCGGCTCGGTGCTGTAACCACAAGGGCGTAGGTTGAACCTTATGCGCTCTTCCTTGCCGCCAGAGCAGACTTAGCAAGCGATGAAGCAGGTTAGTGAGGGTAGCGACTAACTCATTATTAATGCGCACCGAAAATTCCTCCCAAGTAAAGTCTCGGTCTTTTGTCTGAGGCATGAGGGCAGTAAGCACAAAGCGCAGTTCATCTATTCTATCAGGGGCTACTTCAAGATAAGCATCAATATCTATGCTCCACCGGCGAGAAGTGGAGATTTTCTTACCCTCTAAGTTGAGAAACTCATGGGCAGGCACCGCATATGGGAGCACGTAACCTTCCTCCACTGCCATGAGCACAGCAGGAAAAATCAGTGTGTGAAATACGATATTATCCTTTCCGATGAAGTGAACGAGGCGAGTATTGGGGTCTTTCCAAAAACGCTCCCAAGCCTGAGGTTCTCCTTGCGCTTGAGCCCAGAGCTGGGTGATAGAGATGTATCCTAACGGTGCTTCAAACCATACATAGAGCACTTTGTTTTCCATACCCTCTAAGGGCACGGGGATACCCCATGAAAGGTCTCGGGTGATAGCTCGTGGGCTTAGTCCTTGTCTTAGCCAGTTTTGGATGACAGGGCCCACGTTGGGCTTCCAGCTATGCTGCTGAACATACCGCACTAAATGCGGCTGTAGCTTATCCAATCGCAGGTAGTACTGGGTGCTTGGTCGCCTTTCTGGGACACTACCAGTGAGGCGAGAACGCGGGTTGATTAGGTCAGACGGAGCGAGAAGAGCTCCACATTTTTCACACTGATCCCCATATGCCTCCTCAAACCCACAGTGAGGACACGTACCTATGATATATCGGTCTGGTAGAAAAGTTTGCGCTTGTGTATCCCAGAACTGTTCTACTTCTTGCCTCTCTAACCATCCCTTCTCTAAAAGCCTAAGAAAAAAATGCTGGGCTATGCGATGATGTACAGGATGGGAGGTGCGCCCATAATAATCCATTTCAATACCGAGGCGACGCAGACTGGCTTCCAGCAAGGGATGATAGCGGTCAATAATAGTTTGAGGCGAAGTATTTTCCTGCCAGGCGCGCAGCGTGATGGCTACTCCATGCTCATCCGAACCGCATACAAACACTACCTCCTCCCCTCGCAGTCGTAAGTACCGAGTAAAAATATCTGCGGGCAAATAAGCACCCGCTATATGCCCAATATGTAGGGGACCATTAGCGTAGGGGAGCGCTGCCGTTATTAGATAACGCATCTATTCCTCCCCACCCCGAGACCGTAACCAGTCCGCTACCTCATTATGCCAACGCTTCTCCGCCATGTAGAGGGGGGTCTGCCCTTTATTATCGCGAGCGTTGATATTAGCACCGTGCTGAACTAAAAGTTGTACGGCTTCTAAGTGCCCACGAGCAGCAGCTTCGTGAAGAGGCGTGCGACCTTCTTTATCTTGGGCATTGACATCTGCACCGTGATTGAGAAGGAAATTAATCAGCTTGGTATTTCCAGTAATAGCTGCCCAGTGAATAGCCTGTACGCCTTTGTGGGTGCTTGCATGAATAGAGGCATTCCGAGAGAGCAGATATTCCACTACCTCCAAGTGTCCGTTATAAACAGCCAAGTGAAGCGGAGTAGAGCCATTTTCATTTTTTGCGTCTATTTCTGCACCAGCATCACAGAGCTTTTTGACGATAGGAAGATTCCCTACATGGGCGGCAACATGGAGGGGACGGGCACCCGTAAGGCTCGTGTTATTTACATTAGCCCCCTGGCTTAGGAAAAAATCCACGACTTTATCCTGCCCAGCCCGGATCGCATAATACAGCGGCGTCTCCCCATTTTGGTCGGCTTCCTTAAGAGTAAGCCCCTGCTGCAACAGCCACTTCGCAATATCTACAGCCCCGAAACGCGCCGCCCAGTGCAGAAGGGAAGCTTCCTGCGCATCGCGCAAACGAATGTCGGTGGGATTTTGCAGGCGACTTTGGAGGGCAGCGACATCCCCTGCCTGAATCAGTGATTGTAGTTCGGCATCCATAGCGGAAGTATATCTTTGCCGCAAAAATAAAGAATGCCTTTCCTTCTGAGCACATTCCTTTTGGGAGCGGGGCTATATTTGGTCCTTTCCCGTCCGCATGCCCTATGGCTGCTCTTAGGGCTGGAGCTCATGCTCAACGCAGCCGCCCCCTTACTCATAGCCTCAGCTACACCCGAAGCACTTGCCTTATTTCTCCTCCTTCTCTTCTTCGCTCTTTTAGAGGCCGCTATCGCTCTCTGGCTCTTTTATCAGTACTACAAAAAAGAGAAGAACCTGCTTCTGCTCTTCACTGCCCTATGAATACCCTCTTGCGAAGGCTATGGAGTATATGGTTTGGACTCTGGTTAGTAGGATACTTTCTGCTCATGTATCCTATTTATGTGATTGTGCTCTGGAAGCTCACGCCCCGCACGATACGGTTAGGCCACCAGCTCAATCGCCTCTGGGGTAAAATCCTACTCTTCATGAGCGGCATCCGCGTTCAAACCAAAAACTACTTCTTCCCAGACCAACCCTGTATTATTGTCGCTAATCACCGCAGCTACTGCGATATACCGATACTTTATACCATCTTACCTCCTAAAGTCGCCTTCTTAGGTAAGGTGGAACTTTCGCGTATCCCGCTGTATGGCTGGACTTACCGCCGACTACATGTACTTGTAGATAGAAAAGACCCCAGCGCTCGGAAAAAAAGCATGCTCGCCGTAGCCCGCAAACTCCGAGAGGGAATCTCGGTCATCATTTTCCCTGAAGGTACTACGAAACATCCCCGCCCCTTAGGACGATTCTACGATGGGGCTTTCACACTCTCGGTAGAACTCAGAATCCCCCTCCTTCCCATAGTGATTGTAGGCTCCGATGAACGCCTCTCAGCAGATGGACGATTCTTAGCCTCGCCCGGCAAGGTCACATGTATATTCCATCCGCTCCTTTCACCAGAAGGCGAAACCATAGAGTCTCTCCGAGATAAAGTATATACCTGGATGGAAAATACCCTACGCACCTATGAAGATAACCGAATCCCTACTGGAGAACCTGTGTGATTTAGCGCGGCTACAGTTAGAAGGGGATGAACGCACGGCTCTCTTACAAGATTTAGAGCGCATCATCGCATTCGTAGAAAAAATTAACGAACTCCCCTTAGAAGGAGTAGAGCCTCTACGATTTGTAGGCGAACCCGCTCAGTATTTTCGTTCGGATGAGCCGGAGGAGACGCAGCCTTACCCATGGATTTTCCAGAATGCCCCCAAAGCCGACGGTATGTACCTAAGAGTACCTAAGTTTGGCGTCAAGGAAGGGTGAGCATAGAGCGGCTTCAATCGCTTCTCTTTTCAGGAAGCGGGGCAAGCGTTGATACTCGCACGCTACAGGCAGGCGAGGTATTTTTCGCCCTGCCTGGCAAAAATCAGCATGGGGCTCTCTTTGCGTCCGAAGCCCTACGAAAAGGAGCTTCGCTGGTAGTCCTACCCGAAGGCTGGGATACTATTGACCTACCCCCAGACAAAGTCTGCTTCCATCCCGATCCTCTTAGTCTCTTGGGTGAGATGGCAGCAGTTTATCGGAGACGCTTCGCTATACCTGTCATAGCGATAGGCGGCTCTAATGGCAAAACGACGACCAAAGCCCTTTTAGCTCACCTGCTCTCGGTTCAGGCGCCGACCTTAGCCAGTCCGCGCAGTTGGAACAATGCGATTGGCATACCGCTTACGCTCCTACGCCTGCGCCCCCATCATGCCTTCGCAGTCATAGAAGTAGGAGACAATCATCCCGGAGAGGTAGCCGCCCTCTGTCAAATAGTCCAGCCTACCATAGGTATCATCACCAATATAGGCGCTGATCATTTAGAGGGCTACGGCGGCCTAGAAGCGAACCTCGCCACAAAGTGGGAAATGGTGGAATACTTAGCTACCCAGTCAGGGACTCACCTCTTTCTCAATGGTGAAGATTTACTTCTCTCTAAGCAGCCTCTCCCCTCCTCTCTACAAGTAACCTACTTCGGCGAACATCCTCGTAGTATCGTTCAGGGCAAATGGGTTCCTATATCTTACACAGAGTCGCTCGTAGAGCTAAATATACAGGGAATAGAGCACCACATAGCCCTGCCACTATGGGGTAGCTTCAACCGCCTCAATATCTTGGCTGCACTCTCGATAGCTCTTCATTTAGGGATGCCCATAGATACCCTTCTGGGAGTGCTTCCTACTTTTCAGCCGGAGGCTTATCGCTCTCAGGTACTGCACCGCGGACACCAGACCATCATCTTAGATGCCTATAATGCTAACCCCTCTTCTCTGCGAGCCAGCTTAACTGCTCTGCGAGAAACCCTCAAAGTAGGAGAAAGCCTGGCAGTAATCTTAGGACAGATGGAAGAGCTGGGGGACTTCACAGAGCAAGCTCATGAGGAGGCTATTCACCAGCTAAAAGAATTGAGCCCATTCTTAGAGGGGGTAGTCTTCATCGGAAGACACTGGAAACCCAAGAAGAAAATGCTTCCAGTGCCCTATTTACACTTAGCAGATGTAGCAGAACTTTCCCAGCAAACCCCGCCATGGCTAGTGAGTGCTTCGGTCGTGTATCTCAAAGGCTCACGAGCCTCAGCCTTAGAGAAATGGGTGGAAGGTGCCGAAGGTGGGACTCGAACCCACACGGGAAACCCCACACGCCCCTGAAACGTGCGCGTCTACCAGTTCCGCCACTTCGGCTATGGCAAAGATAATACATGTAGAAAAAAGAAGGGGGTGATGAGAGTCACCCCCCATTATGAGCAACTGTTAGTCTGTGAGGGCTATTTGGCGTATTTGTTCACAATAATAATAGCATGGATGATTCCCCCCAGACATGTGAAGAGTCCTAAGAGTATGTTAATAAGCACATGTTTGAACTCCCAATCCGTAGCCAAGCCTACTGCCAGCCAAGGTATAAAAATGGCTAAGACAATCAAGAGCCCTTTGGAGGGAGGAGCAAATAGACTTTGGGTCACCGCTTTGAAGAAAGTTTTCACCCTCTGGAAATAGCCTACTTTCTCGGTTTTAGGTTTAGTAGGCGCTGGGTGTGAGGCAGTGAAGGTGGCTACAGAGGAAGTGGATATTAACCCTGCAGGTTTTGCAGAGAGAGTGCTCATCCCAAGGACGAGCATGAGAGGAGTGAGTGTGAGTACTCGCATAAGGGTATAGGTTTATTCAAAGGTATATGCTTTTTGTAAAGTCTGCGTTAACCTCTTTGGCAGAGTCGCTGGACGAAGAAACCCTTGGAGATATAGGTACAAGAGATTCTTCACCCAGAGCCATGCCAAAATCGGCGTGGTAATTAGCACAAGCGGATTATAGTCCAAGGCTTTTTCCCATTCTAAATGCAAGAGGTGCTGGGTTCCGCGGGTAAGTCCGCAGCCAGGGCATTCTACATTCAGCAGAAGGCGCGAGGGACATATAGGCGGACCATAATCAAAAAAATCCGCAGGCAAAATAAGCAGGAGGGCAGGCGCTATAAGCACCCCAAAGCGAAAGACAAGTTCTATCCATCGCATGTACATATCTCAGCCAAAGTTAGCTACTTAGTGTTACCCCTACGAGAGGTAAGATAGGCAGTTGATTGTAGCGGCGAGCGGTGATACGGTCTATGTAAAAGAGGTTAGCCCGATTATAGAGATTGAGCACAGTGAGGTTGCTCTCTAAGAGGAAACGCTCACCCAGAGTCCAGCGTCGCTTGAACATAAAATCTAATCGGTGGTAAACGGGAAGTCGGGCAGCGTTGTAGTTAGGGCTGAGTAAAATACCTAATATGCCTTGCTGATAGATGTAGGGAACATCGGAACTACCGAGAAGTAGTTTCTCAAAGAATCCCAGTGTCTGAGTGAAGGGTAATCCTGAACCTAATGTCCAGCGCAGCGATATTTCCCATCGGCTTTCGCGCTGGCGCTCCGCGCCAATCCAACCACCCCATCGGTAGGTCCCAAGAAGATTGGCTGTATGGCGCCTGTCCCATAAGGGAAAATAGCGAATGCGGAAATCCCTACGGCGATTATACTGATAGCTGTAAGTAGCGTATAGATACCAGTTAGCGGTTTGGTAGCGAGCCACGAAGTCAGCCCCTGCAGCATAGCCTATTTCCGTAAGGAAGGGCGGGTCTTCAGGAAAGAGCCGCTCCCGATTAATGATGGTGAGCTGGGTGAAGCGCTTATACCAACCCTCCAGTGTCAGAAGGATTCCGCCCAGTTGGTATTCGCCACCCGCCACAAGGTGATAGGCTTCTTGGAGGGGATGGCGAAGCTGGCGATTGGCTGTAACCTCCGGCGCCGAGAGAAAGCCCTGAAACAGCACTACTACATCTCGGTCTGAAACCGCCGATACCCAGTTCTGCGTATAACGACCTGCTGCCGCTTGCAGACTCCACTGTCTGCCGTTGTACTTGAAGCGCAAGCGGGGCTCTAAGGAAAGATAGCCATAGTTATTGTAGAAGTGAAGCCGTACACTGGGCTCTATGAGGGCTCGTGTCTGCGTCTTGACTTCATCCATATCGGTTACTTCCACTTTCTGAAAGACTTTTTGATACTTGAACCAGCCTGCGAATTCCGTATTACTCTCGCGCTGCTGGGTGATGTAACCCAAGGCATTAGTGAAAATAAAGTCGGTACGAAAGCCGCGCACATCGGCGCTATAGCTAAGTTCATCACCTCCTAAGAGATAAGCGAAGGTAAAACTACTATTGAATCCCCCTATCTCACTATAACGAGGGCGATATTCCTTGGGGTCGGTAAAAGTATTCGCAAATCGGCTGAAAGCAAAACTTCCTAAAATCCGCACACGAGCCTTTGTGGGCATATTGACAAAGTTCATGCCGGCGCCCCACTGTACCCAGCGATTGACGCCGTTCATGCCCATGTCTGTACGGTCGGTTTGCCGGAATCCCCAAAGATTAACTTGGTCAGGTCCTTTGCCAAACGTTGCCTTCCCGTACAAATCCTGGAACTGGAACGGCAGGGAATCACGCAGATATGGATAAAGGCGCGGAGTTGTCTGCTGAACGTAGGCTTGTCTAGCACTGAGAATCCATGAGGAGTTAGGAACGAAAGGCAGAGGTCCTTCTGTGAGTGCTCCAGCGATAATAGGCGTGGCATATAGACGACCCCGTACCCGATCAAAGTCCCCACTGCGCGTGCGCATATCCAGCACTGAAGAGATTCTACCACCAAACTCTGCGCCAAAGCCTGCCGAATAGAGATTGACTTGGCGTAGAACCTCCGTCTCCACTACACTAAATAGCGATAAAGTATGAAAAGGGCTATAAATAATAGCTCCATCCAAGAGCGTAAGATTTTGAATGGGAGTGCCGCCGCGGATGTAGAGTTGCCCTCCTTGGTCGCCTGTGAAGACTACACCAGGTAGAACTTGTAGGTACTGTGCAATATCAGGCGCGCCAAAAGAAGGAAGCAAGGTAATCTGCCGAGGGGCAATCGGCGTAACCGCTACCGTAACGCGTGTGGGGTCTATACGGGAGGGACTCACACTCTCTATGATTTCTACTGTCTGAAGTTGTACCGCAGAAGAGGTGGCTCGCAGTTTGAGGGTGGCTAAGGGACGGCGCGCCGTAAGCTCTACTTCCTGCCAAATCGTATCTATGCCGATAGCCGTGATTCGGAGTTTATACTTGCCTAAGGGGATGCCCCGCAGGGAAAATAGACCTTCGCTTGTAGTAAGGGTGCCTTTCTGGAGGGGAAACACGACTACTTGTGCCCCTATAATCGGTTCTCCATCATCATCTATCAGAGAACCTTGTATCGTGCCCTGAGCCCATACCAGCGCACACAGCAAGTTCCATTCCAGCCATCGCACCCCTCAAATATAGATCAATCTAAATCAGGAAATATTCCCAACTTTGCGTTATGAACTGGTTCAAAAGGCTGATAGGGTGGCTTGGATTAGCGGACAAGAATGGAGATGCGCAGCGCCAAGCTCTTATGAAGAAAGTAGAGACCTTCCCTGTAGTTAGTGACTGGATTTTAGACCCATTTCACACTCATGTGGCTTTTCGCATCATGCATATGGGCTTAGTAGAAGTCGTAGGGCGCTTCAAGGAGGTATCCGCCAAAATTCAAGCTACTTCACCCAGCTTCCAAGACCTAAAGGTAGAGGTAGAAGTCATAGCAAGCAGCGTAGAAAGCGATCTTCCTGCAAGAGATGCTCACCTTAAGGCGCCTGACTTTTTTGATGTGGAAAATCATCCCAAAATCCTCTTTCGTAGTACCTCTGTGCAGTGGAGACCTCTTAAGCGATTTATAATGGAGGGCGAGCTAACTATCCGAGGGAAAACCCATCCCATTCAGTTGGAAGGCGAACTGAAGGGTCTGGTACTCAAAGATATTGTAGGTGAGCCGCGAGCCAGCTTTGAGCTCAAGGGAGAAATAGATCGCCGGAAATGGGGTTTAGTTTGGCAGATGGAGACAGCGGATGGCACACCCGTAGCTGATAATATCGTCAAAATAGAAGTATCCTGTGAAATCATCACCCCTAAGGCTTTACAAGCTCTTATGCAACTCTTGGCTCAAATGCAATCTTCCTGAGTCGGTATGGGCCTTTGGGGTACAAGTGGAGGGCTGAAATCTCCCTTCCCAGCAGCCCGATGGAATAAACAGACGGGCAAACTCCTCTCTAAAAGCGAAGCGTGGGATACTCTTCCTTCCGAGGCTCAACAAAAAGCCCTTCTCATGCCCTCTTGGGACTTCCTTCATGAAAACGGGCATGTATGGTCTAAATACATCAGTGAAGCCGATGAGCAGCATGAGACGCTCTTTCTAATACCCGCCGAAGGCTATTATGAAGTCATACAGCGACTCTCTAAAGTAGAAGAAGAACTTCACCTCTATCGCGAGCAGCTTCATGCTTTTGTTCAGAATGCTCCCGTACCGCTCTTTCTTATTCAGAAGGACCAAAGCTACCGAATAACGTTTGCCAATCGGCTTCTTTTAGACACTGCGGGAATACCTCTTGCCCAGTTATATAAAGGACTGACTTTACAGGACATAGCAGGTTCTGCTACTTCTGCGATTCAGAAGGTTTTGGAGGAAGCGGAGCAGCACCAGAAACCTGTCCAAGAGGTAGTTTGGAAAGAGAGTGAGCAAGGCACTATTTACTGGCTTATACGGGCATTTCCATTCCGCACGAGCACGTTGAATGGAATCATGGTCAGTATATTAGACATCACTCGGGAGAAACTTCAAGAGGAGGCTCTTGCTCAAGCCTATCACGAGCTCCAAGCCCAGACTGAGGAACTTCGCCAGAATCAGGAAGAGCTTATGGCCGTGAATGAAGCCCTCAAGGAGGCTCAGGAAGAGAGTGAGTCCCGCCGAAAAGAACTGGAGTCCTCCCTGCAAGCCGCCCAACGGTATCAACGCACCTTGCTCATGCGCACCCATGCCCTCTACGAAAAATGGGGATATGACTATGTTTCTGTGGTAACCCGAGCCCACACATACGTAGGAGGTGATTTTCTCTTAGTGCGTCAAACAAAGGAATACCTCTATGTCGCCTTAGGGGATGCCACTGGACATGGGGTGAGCGGTGCGCTCTTAGCTATAACGATTCAAGGGCTGCTTTCACAGGCACTGGTTGTCTCGTCTCCCGACCAAATTCACTTAGCACTGGAAGAGGTACATGACCAGCTTATCCAGATTTTAGAGGTCCCCCCTGATCGTCTCTCTACCGAAGGAGCCGAGGTGATTGTAGTAGCTCTGCCTCTGGCACGCACAGGTAGCTTCTACGTAACATCCGCAGGCAGACCCATATATCTTGCCCTGCCGTCTGGCGAGTTTGCCGAGTACAATCAGCGGCGTCGTGGACTGGGCTGGAACTTACCTGGGAAGGAAAGAGAACCCTTTATTACTGAGACGATTCCCTATATCCCGCAAGCGATGCTTTACTTTTTCACCGATGGAATGACGGATCAGTTTGACTCCTCAGGGAAACGCATAGGTAATCGCACCCTCTTGAATTGGATTCAAGAAGCAGTCCAACTTAGCACAGACCCTCGTACCCAAACTCGCCATATTCTCCAGCAGTGGAATGCCCGCCGAGGAGAAGGAGGGACTCTCACCGATGATGCCACCCTCATAGCCCTTCAACTCTAAGCCACCTCCCCAGGGGAAGGTATCTTTGCGGAGTGCTCTGTTGGAAAGCGGTACTAATAGGAGCGCTATGGGCTCAGGATACTTTGTTTTTGACCTTAGCCGAAGCGGAGAAGATATTTTTGCAGCGAAACCTGCTTCTCTTTGCCCAGCGCCTTCAGATAGAAGCTGAGAAGGCTTTGGTATGGCAAGCCCGCCTCTGGCCTAATCCTCACCTCAGTATAGACCAAGCAGACCTTTTCACTAAAGCAGAAGCGCCACTGCCCCCTTTCCTTTCGCACCCTCGCATCAATCAAATCAGCATCACTCTTTCCCAGCTTCTCTTTACGGCTCGCAAGCGCCTCAAAGGCATAGCGTTAGCCGAAGCAGCGGTAATCCTACAAGAGGCAGCATTTGCCGAGCTCTTACGCCAGCTTCGCTATACTTTCCATCAGGCTTTCTTCGGTCTACAGCGAGACCAAGCACTCTTAGCGCTCCTGCGCGGACAACTGGAACTATTACAGCAGCTCTCCCAGCGCTACAAGGAGCTTAGCGAACTCAATCTCGTGCCCCTCCCCGAGTACTTGCGCATAGAAAGTCTGCGCCTCCAAGTCCAATCTGACCTACGCGACGTGCGGGAGCGCTGGGAAACCGAACAACACGAACTGCGCCAACTCTTGCGTACAGAAAATCCCTACCAGATATTCTGGATAAGCACTGACCCTTTGGACTCAGTAGGGTTTGCCGAGATAGAACCGCTGGAGAAGCTGCTCGCACTTGCCAAGCGACGGGGGGACGTGCAGTTGGCGGCGGCTCGCCTGCATTTCCAAGAACAGGCTTTGAGTTTAGAGCAGGCGCTGGCCTACCCAGACCTTACCCTCAACGCTACCTACGACCGCCTGGGCGGATATCGCTTCCCTCAATGGGGCATAGGCGTTGGGCTACCCCTGCCCCTCTTCCACCGCAATCAAGGGCGAATCCAAGCAGCCACCTATGCCCTCCAAGCCGCTCAAGTCCAGTATGAGCAAACTAAGCTCACAGCCGAGTCAGAAATCCTTCAAGCATGGCGAAAGGCTACGATACTCCGAGAACAGTGGAGCCAGACTCCTTTTGAGCTCGTAGAGAAATACCAAGGGACAGAAGCTGCCTACCGAGAAAATCTCTTCTTGGGAAGAACTACGCTTTTGGCTTATGTGGATTTCTTTCAGAGTTATCGCAGTCTATCTGCACGCTTTATAGAGCTGGCGTATCTGGTGCGGTTGGTGCGGAGTGAGCTCCGCTACATGGTAGGATGGGCGGAGTAGGGCTGCGCCAGCGCCTGT
>JANWZJ010000043.1:0-7849 GCA_025054525.1 Bacteroidia bacterium
GTAGTGAATATGTACATCGCCCCATATGAGCGGGCTGGATATGCTCAGCCCCCTGCGCGTCGGATGCGCAAGCTGCTCCTCAGAGCCGAAGAACTGCGCCGCCTCCGAGGCAAACTTACCCAGAAAGGACTTACCCTTGTGCCTTTGCGACTTTTCTTCAACGAGCGGGGCTGGGCTAAGCTGGAAATCGCCCTCGTGCGCGGCAAAGCCCAATATGACCGCCGCCGCTCTATTCAGGAAAGAGAAGAAAAGCGCCGGTTAGAGCGCCTGCGCAAACGATTCTAAGTGCTTTGTGATGAAGGAGCGGTGGGGATTATAGTAGCCATAGGTCAGGTGGGGCAGCGCTTCTCGAAGCTGAGCCATCATTGCTTGCACACCGATGGGGTTTTCCAGACTTTCGGGCGCGATTCCTATCTGCTGGGCGTACCAGTCAGGGTCTATGTTGAAGTTGCGCCACTGAATCATGTGGGCACCCGTTTGTCGGAGCAGCGTCCGCAGGGCTGCGTATTCGGCAGGCTGGTCTGTAAAGCCAGGTAAGGTGAAATAGTTGAAGGAGACCCATTTGCGTAGTGTGGCGGCTCGGCGGGCAGACTCTACTACCGCTTCAAAGCTATAGTTGCGGGGGCGATAGTAGCGGGTATACCAGTCTGATTGAGCGCTATTCAAGCTGATGCGAAAGCTATCCATGCCTGCTTGGGCTAGGCGTTCTACTGCATCGGGCCAGCCCCCATTCGTGTTCATATTGAGGATACCGCGGGAAGTTTTTCGGCGGATGAGGCGAATCGCTTCTTCTATGACTTTCCAGGCGAGGAGCGGTTCGCCTTCGCAGCCCTGTCCGAAACTGACGATGGGTACGGGGGCATGCTCTAAATGATAGATAGCCAGTTCGGCAATTTCCTCGGGGGTAGGCAGAAAGCGAATACGCTCTTGCGGAGGTGTGATAGGGGATTCGGAGGGGTCTTGGAGAGAGATACAGCCGATACAAGCGGCATTACAGCCGGGGGAGACGGGGAGGGGACATTCCCAGCGCCCTAATGCTAAGTTGCGCGCAGCAGGGCAGCAGTATCGCTCCACGCAGTTGTCCATGAGATGGGCTACGAGGCGATTGTGGGGAAAGCGTTTGCGCAGGGCTTGCGCCCCTTCCATGATGCGCTTCTCCAAAAAATACCGAATATCTTGACGGGGCTGGGGGTCAATCCGCACCGCAGGCACATAGAAGCGTCCTCGGTACCAACCCACCGCGGTATAAGCGAAAAGAGGTAGTACAGGCGCTTCACTTTCTATGTGATAGGCGGCTAACGCAAGCTGCGTATGCGCCGGGGCAATAAAAGCCGCTACCGCTTCGCCCCGAGGATATACTTCTATTCTACCCCGCGGACTGATGCCGAGGGGTTTGCGTCCAGGAAGGTGTAGCAGCTTACTTCCTTCAGGAAGGGGTATCCACTGCCCAAACACCTCATGCCTTCGGTAAGAAAAGCCGGTGCGCCCTGCTGCCTGCCAGCGTCTATCTTCATAGATATGCCCTTGCTTATCCGCCCACACCAAATGCATCCGTTCTCACAAAGTTATCGTATAAACCGATGGCATTAGGTTTGCAGTAGAAGGAAGTATCTCCTATGAAAGTACTCGGTGTTATTCCTGCGCGATATCACTCTCAGCGCCTTCCGGGGAAAGTTCTCTTACCGCTTCGGGGCAAACCCATGGTCCAGCATGTCTATGAACGCGCACAGAAAGTATTTGGTGAGGACCTTATTGTAGCTACCGATGATATGCGCGTCGTAGAAGCCGTAGAGAGCTTCCGGGGCCATGTGATGATGACCCGTACGACCCACACCTCTGGTACCGAACGCGTAAGCGAAGTAGCCGAGAAAACGCAGTACGATGCTTACGTGAATATTCAAGCTGATGAGCCCTTTATTGAGCCGGAGCAGCTAATCATGCTTAGAGAAATGCTCCAGCGCTATCCTTTGGTCTCTCTCTTTCACCGCATTCATGTTTTGGATGAGCTGCTTTCTCCCTCCGTCGTGAAAGTTATCGTGGACAAAGAGGGTAAAGCCCTTTACTTTTCCCGTTCTCTGATACCTCACCCACGCGGCCTGCCCCTGAATAGCCCTGAATTGGTAGGACGCATAGGATACTTTCGGCACGTGGGCATATATGGCTACCACCGCAAGACTTTGTTAGAGATTGTTTCGCTGGCATCTTGTCCCTTGGAGGAAGTGGAGCAGTTAGAACAGCTTCGGTGGCTTTATCATGGGTATCCCATATGGCTACGCGAGACTTCGCATCGCAGCTTTGCAGTAGATACGCCAGAAGATTATGAGGCTGCTCAGAAAATGGCGGAAATACTCCTATAAGGCTTTATTGATTGGACTCTTGATAAGCTGCACGCCTCATCCCCCTCATAGAGGGTCTCCCCCCCTCCCCACAGGGATAACCCCGAAGGAATGTACCGCTGATAGCCTTCGTTACGCTATTTATCAAACAGCCGCTTCCTATGTATATAGCGTAGAGGTCAAGATACAGAGCCATTACATGAGAGAAACCCGATTAGGGACAAGCTGGCAAGGAAAAGACGGCTACCTTTTCACTTGCAGCCATGTTTTACCCCCCTCTCCCCTTCTTTATACGATAGAAGTATGGAGCGAGGAGAAAACTTGCCGTGAAGCGCAGGTGCTCTGGCGAGATAGCTTAGAAGATGTGGCGATTTTGCGCGCAGAAGGATTAGAAGAAGGGGGTTTAGCCCTAAGCGCCGAAGCAGATACACCCATAGGACAGACTGTATATTCGGTGGGAGCACCATGGGGTTTGACTGGCACGCTTCAAGAAGGGTATATTGCGGCGCCCTTGCGTTTGCAGCTTGGGCGCGACTCCCTGACTCATCCCGTTCTCCAGCTTAGCCTGCCGGCTCAGCCAGGAAGTTCGGGCAGTCCTTTGCTCAATACCCGCGGTGAAGTGATAGGCATGATTGCAGAAATCGCTTCACTTTCAGGTCATTATGAAGGGGTAGCCTTTGCGATACCTGCCTCCCGACTGCATAAGGTATTGGAACGCTATCGTAGCTTTGTAGCTCATGAAAAGAAGGACTCTGACACAAGAGATAAGTGAGCGAACGGGTCTCAGCCAAACAGATGCCGCTGCCTGTCTGAATGCAGCCATTGAAGTGATACGAGAGAGCCTTTTGCGCGGTGAGCCCATAACGCTGAGGGGCTTCGGTACCTTCACCCTCAAATATCAAAGAGCCCGTAAAGGACGCCTTTTAGATAAAGGCGTTTCTATAACGATTCCGCCGCGCTTGCGGGTGAGGTTTAGTCCCTCCCCGAAACTGCAGAATCGTCTCCAGAACGACAAAGAATTACTACGGCGCTTTGAGCCGAAGTGAGCGCTGGAAACGCTGGGTCTGGAGCATATCCGCCATAGCTGCCTTCATAGGGCTTCTCTTTTTCGTACCGAGGCGTACCCATCTGGCTGCTACACCACCTGCCGCTTCGCTCATAGAAGAAACATTCTGGAAGTTAGAGTCAGGAGCCCCCATAGCCCCAGAGGCCATGCGTCAAGCTTTATCAGAAGCGACGCAGGTTTCTGACTCCCAACCGCGCCTCTACGCCCAGGCTGTAGCGCTGCTTCTACTATACGGGGATACCCTTACGCGTATCACTGCGCCGATGGTATATATCCAGCGCTTACTCCAAATGCGAGAGGACCCTACCATAGAGGCCTATCTGGGTAGGCTCAATCTACATATAGGTCGTCCAGAACGAGCATACGCATACCTTCGGGGTGCATTAGCCCGTGACCCTCGCTGCGGAACAGCCTATCTCTTTCTCGCTCGCATGCTGCCCGACTCTGCTTGCTTCTGGCTCAATCAGGGAGCATCCGCTATCTACTCGCCCGCAGAAGCCGAAGCCCGCCAGACCTTCATCTCGTCGCTTCGCTGCTCATGAATTCTTCTTCGCTCCAGACCTCTTGCCGGAGAAGTTCTCCTTTAGACGAATAGTAGCGCCATTTTCCTACTTTTTGTCCTTGTTCATAGTAGCCCTGCACCCGCACGACACCATTTGGATGAAACTCCCAATATTCTCCCTCTAAAACCCCATCCACATACATTGCGCGCTTCTTGACCACACCGTTAGGGTAGTACTCTTCTTGCACACCTTGCTTGAGCGTGTCGGAAGCTCTCGGCAAAATCGGAGTACTCGGCGAGTGAGCCAGGGAGCCTATTAGCGTGTCTGGCACTCTAGGAAAAAGGCGCAGTCGCACATACAAGCGTCCTTCCTTTGTCTCCAAGGTACCTGCGCAGGTTTTCCAGGGGGCAAGCACTGCTTGCCAAAGAGGAGGCAACCATATAAACGGCTGCCGTAAATAGAAAAATACCCGGAAGGTGTCTATTGGGGATGGAGCGGGAAAATCTTTTTCCATATAGAGGCTACGCCGGCTCAGGTAGGACTCTATCCACTGCCGAAGCGAAGCAAGCTCCGGCGCTACGACTATCCATTCGCCTAAGGGCAAGAGGTAAGAAGATTTGCCCTGAAAAAAAGCAGAGAGTAAGGGGGACTTGAGTTTAGCTTCGTCCCAGCGGTAAATAGCGAAGCCTTTGTAGCGCTGAACGGGGGCACGAGTGGCAGGATTCTTTTTCCAGAAATCCATGAAACCTTCGGAGTTCCGCAGCCGTAGTAAGAGCAAGGGGGTTTTCGTATGTAATAGAAGAACTTCGCCCGAGAGATAGCTGGCAAACTCTTGAAGCGCAGAATGGGCAGTATGAAAAAGTTCAGTAGGGGCTTGGACCCGAAAAATCAGCAGCGCCTGAGTGGTCGCAGGACATAAGTCCGTACCAGAAGCAGAAGTAGCAGACGACTGCTCCCATAGAGAAGAAGACACCTCTAAGAAGCCTTGGAGAACAAGTGCTTCTTCTTCTAAGGTGCAGGATAGCGTGGTCTGATTGAGCAGTGCGAACCATAGAGGTCGTGACGACCACGCTGGGCCCTGAAAGTGTAGGAGAAGCCAAGAGTCTTTTCCCTCTTCATGGGTAGCGGAGATGAAAGCAGAAATTTCAGTCAAGTTATCTCCGCTCAGTAACCGTATCAAGGGGTCAGGATGCGTAGCACAAGCAAGGATTTCTCCCGCAGGTGTGATATAATATGCACCTATCTGCCAGAAACTAAATCCTTGTCGGGTTATGAGATTGGCTTGGAAACTGTATTTTGCTTGCAGGGAATGCATGAAGCTGCGCCAATCCGGAACCTTACCCAGCTCAGGCGCATGCAAAAGATACAATACCCCTTCTGGATAAAAGCTCACCAAGACAGGGCGATGATAAAACCAGGAAAAGAGTTCAGGTATGGCATGCAGGAGGGAGTCCCATGTTTGGGCGAGGGGGAAGGGGCTGTTAGGGAGTGCGGTGGCAAGCAAAGGTGCCTGCATAGGTGTATAGCGAAGCGACTTCCAGAACTGAGCAAACGAAGGCGCATAGAGCGCTGCATAGTATTGAGAAGGGACATTTTGCCAAGGGGCGGGACGACGTGGGGGCTGCATGAATTGCTTGTGCATCCACACAGTCCCTATAATCAGTATCAATAGCAGGGTAAGCCCTAAGGCTACCCGACGCATTTTAGCCGATAAGGGCTTCTACTCGCTGCCAGTTAATGTGTTGCCATATGGCAGAGAGATATTCTACGCGGCGATTCTGATATTTGAGGTAATAGGCATGCTCCCAGACATCTATTGCTAAGACCGGCTTACCTTGCGCTTCGGCGACAGGCATCAGGGGATTATCTTGATTGGGAGTAGTAGTGATTTGGAGTTTGCCGTCGGAGGTGAGGATGAGCCATGTCCAGCCCGAACCGAAGAGCTTGAGAGCCGTGTCTAAGAACTGACCCCGAAAGGCTGTCCAACTCCCAAAAGCCTCACTGATACGACGCTGGAGATTAGCTGAGGGCTCTTGGGTAGTAGGGGAAAGGATACTCCAAAAGAAAGTGTGATTCCAGTGCCCACCCCCATGATTCCTTACCATTGTACGCTGAGCGGTAGGAATGCGATTAAGCTGGCGCAAAAGGTCATCCAGATACACTGTCTGGAAAGAGGGAAGCTCCTCTAAGGCTTTGTTGAGGTTACTTACGTATCCGCCGTGATGTCCTTGATGATGAACCTGCATAGTCTGTCGGTCTATGGCAGGCTCCAATGCCTCGTAAGGGTAGGGGAGGTCTGGCAGACGATAAGGATAAGTCTGGGGAATAAGCGGCTCATCTATTAGGAGTTCAGTTGAACCGGGTCCGGCACTGAGGCGCGTGCCTATCAGCCATGCAACGGCACTCGCCAAGAAGGTACGTCTATCCATACAGGTACTACAAAGTTAGTCAAGGCACTGGATCATATCCGTATCCGCCCCAAGGATGACAGCGAGTTATGCGCCTGAGCGCCAGCCATCCGCCTCGTAATATGCCATATTTCTGTATAGCCTGTACTGCATATTCAGAACAGGTGGGAGTGTATCTACAGGAGGGGGGCAAGTAAGGGGATAAGGCTTTCTGATAGAAGCGGAGGAGGGCTATGACTAAGTAGCGCATGTTTGGAGGAAGCGTAGGTAAAGCTCCCACATGAGTGATTGAGTTTGAGCGAGAGAGGGGGGATTAGGCTGTTGCCAGCGCCATAAGAGCCAGAGCTCCCCCCCTGGATGATGAGCGAGGAAAGCAGGTTTTTGTAGCCGATAGGCTTCCCGTAGAATGCGTAGGCTTCGGCGCCGATGTACGGCGCGACGCATTGCCCTGCGAGGGACCTGAAAAGCTACCTTGATGGGCGAGCCGCCTATGCGTAGCATGAGCCAAATGCCTCGTAGGGTGAGAGTCGGAGTATATAGGCGCTTGCCCAAGGAGTTGAGAAGCTGGAAGTTTCTTGTACCCCGTAAGATTTCCCTACGGGGCAGGCCGTGAGACTTAATACGGCTTACTGGCAATAGTATCGCTGACGGTGAGACGATGGCGCCCTTTTGCACGGCGACGAGCAAGCACGGCGCGCCCCCATCTCGTGCGCATGCGCGCCCGAAACCCATGCGTACGAAGGCGCTTCGTGCGACTGGGCTGATACGTACGCTTTGGCATGCTACAAAGGTATAGCTTTGCCACATGCCGCGTAGAGCACTTATCACAGGGGCGGCAGGCTTCATCGGCTCTCACTTATGCGACCGCTTGTGGGAAGAAGGATTGGATGTCATCGCCATGGATAACCTCTCCACAGGCAGATTAGAAAACCTGGAACACCTCTTCGGCAAACCCCGCTTCACCTTCCTACAGTACGATGTTACAAACTTCGTCCATGTGCCTGGCGAACTGCACTATATTCTCCATTTAGCCTCACCCGCCAGCCCTGCCGATTACCTTCATATGCCTATCCAAACCCTAAAAGTAGGAGCATTAGGGACGCATAAGTGCTTAGGCTTAGCCCGAGCCAAAGGCGCCACTATCTTCTTGGCTTCCACTTCCGAAGTATATGGAGACCCCTTGGAGCATCCGCAGAAAGAAAGCTACTGGGGTAATGTCAATCCTATTGGCGTGCGTGGCGTCTATGATGAAGCTAAGCGCTTCATGGAGGCGATGGCGATGGCTTATCACCGAGTACACGGCGTTCCCATCCGAATCGCCCGTATCTTCAACACTTACGGACCTCGCATGCGCTTAGATGATGGGCGAGTCCTACCTAACTTTATCGGACAAGCTCTACGCCACCAGCCCCTCACCGTATACGGAGACGGCAGCCAAACCCGTAGTTTCTGCTACATAGACGATATGGTAGAAGGTATCTTTCGCCTGCTTCATACCAACTATCCATTTCCCGTCAACTTAGGCAATCCCGAAGA
>JANWZJ010000043.1:7859-11240 GCA_025054525.1 Bacteroidia bacterium
TATCCTGGACTTCGCTAAGGAAATTCTGACTCTATTACCTCAGTCCCGCAGTCGGATTGAGTTTCTGCCCCTACCTGAAGACGACCCTAAGGTGCGAAGACCTGATATTACCTTAGCACAGGAACTTCTGGGCTGGACACCCAAGGTCAGTCGCCAAGAAGGACTGAAGCGAAGTATCGCTTATTTCCAAAATAAGCTATCCATTCCGATATGAGCCACTCTGTGGAGAAGCTGCCGTTGAGGGACGCTCTTGTAATCCAACTTCCTAAGTTTCAGGACGACAGAGGCTTTTTCGCAGAGGCTTTTCGCGCAGAAGTGGGGGAAAAACTCCAACTTCCTCCATTTCTTCAAGATAATCTCTCTTACTCCCATCGGAATGTACTGCGAGGATTGCATTTTCAACGCCCTCCCCACGCTCAAGCGAAACTGGTATGCGTGCTGCGCGGACATATTCAGGATGTGATAGTGGATTTGCGTCCTACTTCTCCTACATACAAGCACTGGTATGGCATAGAACTGCGTGCTGATAGGGAAAAACTCACTTGGCTCTATGTGCCGGTGGGATTTGCGCATGGATTTATCGTTCTGTCCGATGAAGCTCTGGTATGGTATCGCTGCTCTGCCTATTACAGTAAAGAAGCAGATGGAGGGGTACGATGGAATGACCCAGACTTAGGTATCGCATGGCAGACTCCTACGGGAGCTGCTCCTACCGTTTCCGCAAAAGACGCAGCGCTCCCGCTGCTGCGAGACTTAGAAAATCCTTTTGCTGGATTATGAAGGGCATACTACTGGCCGGGGGCGCGGGCACGCGTCTCCATCCTATGACTCGGGTGATAACAAAGCAGCTTCTTCCGATTTATGACAAACCGATGGTGTATTACCCATTAGGGACTCTCATGCTGGCGGGGATTCGGGAAATTCTCTTGATTAGTACTCCACACGACATAGGACACTTTGAGCGGCTGCTGGGAGATGGCTCTATGCTGGGGCTCTCCATCACCTACCAAGTACAACTCCGCCCCGAAGGTATCGCCCAGGCTCTTATCTTGGCAGAACCTTTCCTCCAAGGCGAACCTTGCGCACTTATCTTAGGGGATAATCTCTTCTATGGTAGTGGGATGCAAGCCTTTTTAGAAAGCTGCAAAGTAGATCAGGGGGCTCTCATTTTCGCCTATCCCGTGCAAGACCCCCAGCGGTATGGCGTGGTGGAGTTTGACAGCGAAGGACGCGTACTGAATATAGAGGAGAAACCCGCTATTCCCCGCTCTACCTATGCGGTACCTGGCTTGTACTTCTACGATGGGGAAGCGGCTCAGTTGGCTAAAACGCTGCGCCCTTCAGCTCGCGGGGAGTTAGAAATCACAGACCTAAATAAACGGTACTTAGAGCGGGGCGAGCTGCGCGTGCGTGTGATGCCTCGGGGCTTTGCTTGGCTGGATACAGGCACACCCCGAAGCCTTTTAGAAGCCAGTCTCTTCGTCCAGGTCATAGAAGAGCGACAAGGACTCAAAATCGGCTGCATAGAAGAGATTGCTTACCGAAAGGGATTTATCTCGTTAGAAGGGCTGCGTCGGCTGGCTGAACCACTCGCCCAAACCCCCTACGGACAATACCTTCTGCGAGTAGTCGGTGAAGCTGCTCGTTAGCCCACTCTGGCTACAAATAACCTCATATTTCTTACCTGAAAGCATAGCAGTAGCCCAGCCTTTCTGGGCATGGAAGTGGAGAGAAACCGAACTACCTCGCGGCGCAGAAGTACTAAAGCATTATTTCCAGGGAGATACGCTCTTTGTTTATTTGCGAATATGGGATTTCCCCGAAGAGAAATTCATTTTCTGGGGTAAAGAAACGCTTCGAGTACAGCTATTTTTCCCCAAGCTGCCCCCTGACTCTACTATGCCCCAAGCGGATATGCGAGTCCCATCCTCACCCCCTACCCCGCCTCCTTCTGAAGAAGTACCCGCTTGGATAGGACTGCTCCTGATTGGAGTGTTAGTAGGACTCATAGCCCTTCCCTATCTCTGGAAGAAAGGGCGCCGATGGATGTATGAACTCTATCTCATAGCTCGTTGGCACTTCTGGCTGTGGCGCTGGCGCAGAGTACAACCCCAGCATCTTCTAAGCTTCATATTAGCCGTGAAAGAGCTCCTCCAGCCGCATGCCTCCTTCCATCCGGGCAGCCTCGTCCCCGCCGAACTGCGCAACATCCACGCAGATTACCGTCTTCTCTCTCTTCTTTCTGCTCTGCTGCAGGCAGAGATAAAAGTATCCTTCTTAGGTCAAACCCTCTCTCTTCAAGAGATAACCCACCTCTGGCAGCAAACCCATAAGGCTCTGCGGCTCATCGGATACCGCCTACGCCCTGGACAACTCAGGCTCCTCCGCTATGTGGGTTGAATGGGAGAACCCTTACTGGCTTTTAGGCTGCTTGGCAAGCATAGGTATGCTCCTACTGGCTCTAAGATTACGCCTTCTCACAGGAAGGACGCCGTTCCCTTCCCCGTCCAAAAGCCTGTGGATAAGAGCCTACCTCCCTACCCTTACCATCGGAAGCATGTTTGCTCTCGGATGTATAGCTGCCGCAGAACCCATTCTAACCCTACCAGTCCGACCGAGATGGGGATGCCCAGATTTCTGGCTGATTTGGGATGTCTCCCGTAGTATGCGCGCTACCGATACCCCCCCTGAACGACGCTTTTTCGCCCTTAGACTCTTTCATCAATTTTTAGACTCATTAGAGAGCTACGACCTCCACCCGCGCATAGGACTTATTGCATTTGCAGCTCAGCCTTATGCTATCCTGCCACTCACTGCCGACCGAGAAGCGCTACGGATATCTCTGGAACAAACATTGCGACAAGACCTCGGCGAAGGCACTAATCTAAGCGCCACTTTAGAAGCTGCTTGGGGCTTTACAGGACCACAGAGTGTTTGGCTCATCGTCAGTGATGGCGCCCATAACTTCTCTCTCAGCACCGCTCTTGAAGCGATAGCCCAGACTGCCGCTGAGCAAAAAATTATAATCCATACCCTGCTCATCGGCAAAGAGTCTGATCAGTTCCAACCCGAAGCCCTCAAACTCCTCAGCAAGAAAACAGGCGGTACCTTCCAGCATAATAAACTACAGGTTACCCCGATGCTCAAAAAGATGTCTATGAGCCCTAAGATAAACCTTGCGCCTTGGATACTCTTAGCAGGGTATGTGATAGGTTTGTTAGGAATTGTAGCGATGGGGATACTGGGATGGTTCAATGTACTGGCAGGGTAGCTGGGAATAAAAGGAATGCCAAAGCACTGGGGAATGGGTTAGGATGGTGGGTTTTTGAGTGGGGTTGGGGGCTGCGGCCCCCCCCCCCCCGCGGGCGCGGCCGGGCCCCC
>JANWZJ010000044.1 GCA_025054525.1 Bacteroidia bacterium
CAGAGGTAGCCGAATCCAGCCTATCGTCCGTGAGCTGAGAGGCGAATATATTGATATTATTCCCTATAATCCTGATGTGAAGCTCATGATTTCTCGGGCTTTAGCCCCTGCGACTGTAATGTATGTGGACTTATATCCAAGCCGCCGTTATGCCAAGGTATTCGTAGCGCCTGAGGAATATGCCAAAGCAGTGGGGCAGGATGGGATTAATGTTCGGTTAGCAGAGGAACTGTTGGGCTATCAGCTGGATATCCGAGAGGGCGACGAATACGGAGAAGAAGAGGATATAGAACTTATGGAGTTTAGCGATGAGATTTCGGAGACTATTCTGCGGGCGCTCCAGCGTGAGGGCTTTCAGACGGCTCGTGCTGTTTTGCAGTTTCCCATAGACGAGCTGCAAAAGCGCACGCAAATAGACCTACCTACCCTCCAAAAGGTGTACGAAATCCTACAGTCGGAGTTTGAGGAATGAGCGGGGAGCGTAGCTATAAGCTCGTACAAATCGCTACGGAGCTCAATGTTTCGCCTCATACTTTGGCGCAGGAGCTGACTAAGCTGGGGCATGATCTCGGTAGCGACCCTCTGAGGGCTCGCATATCCGAAGAAGTGTATCAGAAGCTAATGGCTTATCGCCGAGGACAAACCTACACGCCTTCAGACAAAAGCACCCCTGCACCCACTGCAGGAGAAGAAATAACGACAGATAAAGTACAAGGAGACCTGCCGTTTTCTATCCCAATCAAGGGCAAGATTAACTTACCTCCCCCTCGTAAGCCACCCAAGTCTATTTTACCGGCACCGCCGGTAGTGCCTGTGCCTCCTGTTCCTGAGAATACGCCCCCAGCCCCAGAAACTACACCAGAACCACCTGACGTCCCTTCTGAAACGAAAGAAGAAATCTTGCGTGAGTTAGGGTATAAAGGCAAAATTGACCTCAAGCCTACCCTTTCTCGTAGAAAACCGCCGCCTCCTGTTGAACTGCCTGCTCTGCCTTTGTCTCCTCCTTCGCCTCCTGCACCGCCCCCCCCTTCTTTAGAGGAAAAGCAGCTTCTCCAAGAAGTACCTCTTCCTCCCGTAGAAGAAGGAGAATCAGTCGTAGAGGAACTGGATGAGGACATAGAAAAGGAAGAAAAGACTGGCACTTCTCGTCGGCGTCGCAAGCGCATCCGCAAAAAACGAAAGGAGATTGGCACGGTGCCTCCTCCTACCGCCAAGGCAAAGGGTGGTAGTGGCGAACAGCGCCGCCCCGTCAAATCCCAAATCAAGTCAGTCGGTGATGTAGCGACCCGGCGCCGTTTCCGCCAGGAAAAATACAAGCAGCGTGAGCGCAAGCGCGAATTGGAAGCCCAAGAAGCCGCTGCCAGCGCTTCTACGATTCGCATAGCAGAATACATTACCGCTGCCGAGCTTGCCAAAGCCTTAGGTGTGCCTGTCAATCAAGTTATCGCCAAATGCTTAGAGCTGGGCTATCCCACCTCCATCAATCAGCGGTTAGACCGGGACCTGGCTACTGTCATAGCGGAAGAGTTTGGATACAAGGTAGAGTTTATCTCCTTGGATGATACGCTTGCAGAGCTTACGGAAGTGGCAGATTCGCCTGAGGACCTTGTGGCTCGGCCTCCTATCGTAACGGTCATGGGACACGTAGACCACGGGAAAACTACGCTCCTGGACTATATTCGCCAGACGAATGTCGTTGCGGGGGAAGCAGGAGGCATCACGCAGCATATCGGTGCTTATGAAGTGAAGCTGGCTTCGGGACAAAGAATTACTTTCTTGGATACGCCTGGACATGAGGCTTTCACGGCTATGCGCGCTCGGGGCGCCCAAATCACCGATATAGCGATTATTGTAGTGGCTGCGGATGACCATGTGCGTCCCCAGACCTTGGAAGCCCTCAATCATGCCCAAGCTGCGAATGTGCCTATCATCTTTGCCATCAATAAGATTGACAAAGACACTGCCAATCCAGACCGAATCCGCCAGGAGTTAGCAGAAGCGGGTTTTCTCGTGGAAGAATGGGGCGGTTCCCATCCTTCGCAGCTTATCTCAGCGAAGAAGGGGATAGGGGTAGAGGAACTCTTAGAGAAGGTGTTGATTTTGGCAGAGCTGATGGGCTTCAAAGCTAATCCCAATCGTCCCGCCCGTGGCGTCATCATAGAAGCCCAACTGGATAAAGCGCGCGGCCCTGTTGCCACTGTCCTCGTCCAAACAGGCACCTTGCGGGTAGGGGATGTCATCTTAGCTGGGCAGTACTTCGGTAAGGTGCGAGCCCTCCTGGATGAACGAGGCAAACGCATAGATAAAGCTGGACCTTCACAACCTGTACAGATTTTAGGGCTAAATGGGGTGCCTGAAGTGGGGGAAAAGCTATACGTCCTCCAAGAAGAAAGCGTGGCGCGGGATATGGCGAATCGCCGAGCCGAACTGCTCAAGGAAAAAGAGCGTCGTCGTGTTTCAGGAAGCCTCTTAGAGGGAATCGCCTCCGGTCAAACTAAACAGCTCAATCTCATCGTCAAAGCCGACGTGAGCGGTTCGTTAGAAGCACTCACCGACTCGCTGGTTAAGCTCTCCACCGCTGAGGTTCAGGTCAATGTGATTCACCGCGGCATCGGGCAAATCACGGATAGTGATGTGCTGCTGGCGAAAGCCTCCCATGCGCTCATAGTAGGGTTTCAGGTGCGTCCCAGTGCCACTGCGCGTCAGCTTGCCCGCCAAAACAACGTGGAGATTCGCCTCTACAACGTAATCTATGACATCATAGATGAGGTCAAAAGCGCATTAGCTGGCATGCTGGCGCCGATTATTCAGGAAGAGACTATAGGAGCGGCTGAGGTGCGACAGGTATTCAAGCTGCCTAAGGTCGGTGCTGTGGCAGGATGCAAGGTCATAGAAGGAAAAATTCTGCGCGGTGCCAAAGCTCATGTGATTCGGGAAGGGGTGGTCATTTATACAAGTGCTATCGCCAGCTTGAAGCGCTTCAAAGATGATGTCAAAGAAGTGGCAGAAGGCTTTGAGTGTGGGCTGACGGTGGAAGGCTTCCGGGATATCAAAGAGGGAGATGTGATAGAGTGCTTTGAACAAGTAGAACGCAAAAGAACTCTCTGATGCCCCTCTACGAGGTATGGGTTATTGTGCTTCCGCGTCCTGCCCTCTTAGACCCTGAGGGGGAGACGATCTTAGCAGCGGCGCATCGGATGGGCGACACTGCTATTCAACAGGTGCGAGCAGGCAGAACATTTGCTCTCCATATTCAAGCGCACTCCGCAGAGGAAGCCACAGTCCATGCCCGAAGCTTAGCCGAAAAGCTGCTTCATAACCCCATCGTGGAGACTTTTACGCTGCATCTACCTGCCCCTCTTCCTCAAACCCCTGCCTAAATTGTTAAGGAAGCATGCTCATCTACACTGAAATAACCCCTAATCCCAACAGCCTCAAGTTCGTCTTGCCTCCTGATACGCCTGCGCTGGATAGGGGAATGCTGGAGTTTACCCAGGCGGATGAGACGGCCCCCACTCTCGTACAAGCCCTCTGGAAAGTACCAGGGGTACAGAGTTTGTTTTTCACCCGCGCCTTTATCACAGTAACGAAAGCGCCTGAGGCACACTGGCAGGAGATTATTCCTGCTGTCAAGGAAATTCTGGCTAAGTATTTGCCAAAAGGTCCTCTATCTAATCCGAATTACACTCCAGCCGAGACCGCTTCCGAAATAGAAGCTCAGATTCAACAGGTATTAGAAGAATACATTCGCCCCGGCATAGCGATGGATGGAGGGGATGTGGAGCTGGTGGGTTATGATGACGGAGTGGTCAAACTGCGCTTGCGGGGAAGCTGCTCAGGATGTCCTTCCAGTCTATTCACGCTGAAAGCAGGTATAGAAGCTCTTTTGACGCGGCTTATTCCAGAGGTCAAGTCGGTAGAGGCGCAGCTTTGAACCTTAGTCCAGGCTCACCCGAGTAATCACGAAGCGGCGCCCTGCTGATTCTGTATAAGTGAGAAGTCCCTCGCGGTTGTTGAGCTGCCGAGTGAGCTTCCGATAAAAGGTATCTGTGCCCCGGAAGGTCGGGATAAACGGTCGGGGCGAAGCCAGCTCCCCCTCGGCATCCAGAACGATTACAAAAACTTGAGCTCCTACGCCCCGAGCATAGCCTCTGTAGAAAAAATATAGCTTCTCTGGCCCCACCAAAAGGCTATACGAAAGCTCATGGTCTGAAGTACCGACTTGGGCCTTGGGAATGACGCGAAACCATTCTAAACTGCCCACGGAGTCTATCGCAAAGATTACGATATCTTCGTAGTGATAGGTCTCTTGAGTGTACCAGAAGCCGTAGAAGTCTCTGAAAGTAGAAGTAGTGATATAAAACTGCTCGCCGATGAGGAGCATGCCCCCGTCGCCCCGAGGGATAAGATGGTCTAAGAAGAGGTCTGGAATGCCGCGCCCACGTGCGATTTGCTTTTCGGAGAGGAATCGCTGGAGTACTTCGGTAGGGAGTGGCGTTTGGCGGATGTTGGATAGAAAGAAGCCCGATTCTACTCGGGCGAATAGGAGTCCTTGGACTTGGTGGGCGCCGCGGCGCTGGGTGTAAAAAGCAGCGATGCGTACAGCCCCGCCACGCTCCACCCGGAAGGTAGGTTCTATGAGATAAATCCCCTCTACCTCTAACAGCACACTCAGAGTAAGTGAGACTTCGGGCGCTAACTTGAAGAGGAAATACTGAGGGAAAGGACTGTTTGTAGTGCGCACTGTACCTAAAGCATATAAATGCCCCTCGTGTCCTGGTTGTATAGGACGGCGTATCTCTATTTCCTTTTCGCGATAAGGGAGTTCCCATTCGCCTGCAATATAAGAGCCCCCTCCCAGAAGGATATATGCAATTTTGTCAGGCTGGTCGGCAGGTGCGCGTATAGGAATACTTAGACAAGCATAGCGGCGATTAGGGGCGTATGTCAGCTCTAAACGGGCTGTGCGCGGAACACTCTCTAAGTTCAATAGAGGCTTGCCTCTGATAGAAAATCTGCCCTGGAGATTAGCCAAGTACCCATAGATTATGCGACGAGTGCCTTCTACCTTCTGGGTAAATGCCCAGATTTGACTATCTACTACGGCGAGAGCAATAAACTCTTCGCCAGTGCTCTGGTCAAAGAGTTCCTCACTCCATTCATGCCGTAAGTCCGCATTGTATTTATGCAGGGCAAAGAGCCGAGTAGAAGAGGGCGACTTATAGGAAACGGTAATGATGCCCCCATCTATGGGTATGTATTCTATGTGGAGGGGACGAGGTTGCTTTTTGTCTAAGACGAGTTCTGCTTGGATCGTTTGCAGCCACAGCAGAAGAAAAACCTTCATGTCAGGCTAAAATTATGACTATGCCACTTTCGCAGGAGGAGGTAGGTCTCTTCGGATAGAAGGTTCGCTGCTCGCCATAGTAGTAGCATAGTGGAAAACGAGAATAAAGCATAGGTAGGGCAGGGGAGGGGCGAAGCCGAAGCCAAATCGTAGTTCCACAGGGTGAAGGCAGCTTTCACAAAAAAGCCTTCTTGGCGTGCGACCGAGATGCTCTTGCGCAGGCTCTCGCCCGTGGAGAACACGTCCTCCACGAGTAGGATAGCATTTTCTTGGGGAAGTAGCCCTTCCACACTGCGGGAGAGTCCATGTTCTTTGGGACGAGGGCGGCAATAGCCTGAAGGTAAGCCCAGTGCTTCGGCTATCCAGGCCGCCCAAGGTATGCCGCCTGTAGCCACGCCTACTATCGCAGCCGGCAGTAAAGCCCTCTGCCGAAGAAGGTCGGCAGCCGCTTCTACGATTTGCCTGCGCCATGTGGGATAAGCCTGAAGGCGCCTCAAGTCCAAGTAAATAGGACTTTGCCTTCCCGAGCTCCACACGAACCACGGCGGCTGCACACGCACCTGTACGATTCCCGTTTCCCAGAGAAAGCGGGCAAAGGCTTCCTTCATGCCCCACAAAAAAAACAAAGCCCACCGCTCAAAGCGGTGGGCTAAGGAGACAGACGGCTAAGCCCTACTTACTTCACCTCAATGCGGGCGACTTGCGCCTTCTTCTCGTCCTTAGGCAGATTGAGCTTCAAGATACCGTCGCTGTACTCGGCGGTAATCGCTTCTGCCTTCACATCATCGGGTAGCAGGAAGCTCCGCATGAAGGAACCGTACTGGGTCTCCACCCGATGGAAGGTCTTCTTGTCGCCTTCTTCCTTCTGGAACTTCCTCTCACCCGAGACGGTGAGGCGACCTTCGGTAAGCTCCACCTTGAAATCTTCCTTCTTCATGCCTGGTACGGCGAGATGGATTTCGTAGGCCTTGTCAGTTTCTACGACATCCACCCGAGGCATGAAGGTTTCCATACGAGTGAAGTTGCTGGCCGTTTCGTTGAACATACGCTCAACGAGTTCTTGCATCGTTCTCATTCGCTCAGGGAGCGATTCCGTCCAATCCATCAGTCTTACCAGGTTGCTCATAGGCACCTCCTTTCTTTGTCCGTTTTGCATGGTGTATTATGCACAGAAAGTGTGCCAAACTCAAGAAAAAGCCGATTTGACAGGACTTTTGCCGAATCTGCATGCAAATTATGGCAATCTGGCAAAAAGCAGTATTTTTGCTTCAATCAGGCGACATTATGGCATCGGTAGGCTTCAAAGACTACTATGCTGTGTTGGGGGTGCCCCGTACTGCTACGCAAGAGGAGATTAAGAAGGCTTACCGCCGGTTAGCCCGCCAATACCATCCCGATGCTAACCCCGGCAATAAAGCAGCGGAAGAAAAGTTCAAGGAAATCCAAGAAGCATATGAGGTATTAGGTAATCCCGAGACGCGCGCCAAATATGACCAGCTTGGCGCTAACTGGCGCCAGTATGAGCAAAGTGGCTCCCCCCAGTGGCAGGATGTACCCATAGAAGGATTTGAAAGTTTCTCTGACTTTTTCCGTATATTCTTTGGAGAAGATTTCCTTCGCCGACAAAGGGATATAGAAGTCAAGCTCCCCGTCTCCCTGGAAGAACTCTACAAAGGAGGCAAAAAAGTAGTCAGCATTCGGGGAGGCTCGGTAGAAGTACCTATTCCCTCTGGCACTACGCCGAATACCCGCATCAGGCTCAAAGGCAAAGGCCCCAAAGGGGCTAATGTAGTTGTGTATTTGGAGTTGCGGCCTCATGCGCGCTTTACTTTGGAAGGACGCGATTTGCACGCTAAGCTGGAAGTACCGCTCTATACGGCGCTCCTGGGAGGAAGTGTAGAGTTTATACATCTGGATGGTAACCGAATCCGCCTCAACATTCCCCCCGAAATCCCAAATGGACATATTCTCAAACTAAAGGGTAAAGGCATGCCGGGTCCTACTGCAGGCGACTTATATCTAAAGGTAGAAGTTCGCTTACCGCAGCGGCTGTCATCCAGGGAAAAAGAGCTTTTTCAAGAGTTGCGGCGATTGCGTCCAGACGAGATATAGGACGCGTAGGGGAGCACCTTGCTGCGGCATACCTGCGAGGGTTAGGCTACGTGGTATTATACGCTGCTTGGCGCAAGGGGAGCCACGAAATAGACCTAATCGCTTGGGAGAAAGGGGAGTTAGTTTTTGTGGAGGTGCGTACGCTTTCACCGACGGTACCCTGGCCCGCAGAGGCTACTATCACGCCTACTAAGCAACAAAGCCTCAGACGTGCTGCCGAACATTTTTTAGCTGAAAATCCCGCCTATGCCAGTTTACCAGCTCGTGTAGATGTAGTAGCTATTCGCCTTACTGCTCCCCCGCAGATAGAGGTATTTCCCGATGCTTTCCGATGAGGTAATGTACCTTTGTTTCTGTGATAGTCTTCTGGATACTCGTGCCATTTGTGGGGGCTTTGGCTGCTTTACTTCTCCCCCGACGGATAGTTTGGCAAATAGCCGCTCTGCTACAAGTTAGCGTGGGGCTATGGATGGTCTATGCCTATTATGAGAAAGCCGCCATGGAAGTTACCTATTACTTGCGCACATTGAGCTATCACATGCCCTGGTGGGGCTATCAAACAGGGGGGGGCTGGCTCAGCCGCTATAAAATTGCTCTGAGTTTTGGTGTAGATGGTACGGCGTTATGGATGGGACTGGCAGCCAGCTTAGTAGGTGCGGTCCTTAGCTTCTGGTCCAGCTGGAATCTTCGTCAGCCTCGCCTGCAGCTCCCCGCTTTCCTCTTAGTCCAAGGATTTGCCCTTTGGACCTTTTTCTCTTATGACCTGATTGCTTTTTATGTAGGGTTTGAGGCAGGACTACTGCCGATGTACTACCTCATCCTGACCCTGGGCGAGCCCAGCAGCGATACCCGGCGCACCGCCCAAGAATTCCTTCTCTATACGATTCTGGGTTCCCTGCCTATGCTTGTAGGTATCCTCTACGGCGCCAGTGAGATAAGCCGCGTGCATAGTGTGCCTTTCACTACCCACTACCAAGAATGGCTACAGTATCCCCTGCCACCCGATACCCAGCTAATCGTCTATCTCACTTTTGTCTTAGCTTTTTGGGTGAAGCTGGGACTTTTCCCTCTACACGGGTGGATGCTAAGCCTATATCGGCATGTGCCCTTGGCGGGTGTTGTTTTGTCTTCTGCCATTCTCACGAAGATGGGGGGTATAGGTTGGCTCCGCTGGTTACCTGCTATGCCGCATGGGCACTTCTACGCAGCTCCTTATATAGGCGTGCTGTCAGTAGTCTCGCTGTTAGGGGCAGGCTTAGCTGCTTATTTTCAGAAACATCTGCGCGAATGGCTTGCGCTCAGCTCTACCTCTCACCTCAGCATGGTAGCATTAGGGCTGGCTGCCACGAGTGCCGCAGGGCATAGTGGCGCGGCATGGTTCATGGTAAGTCATGCTCTCTTAGCGACCCTACAACTCCTCTTGGTTGCTTTCGTGATAACTCATACAGGCACCGATCAGATTGACTCGCTGGGTGGGCTGGCTCAGAGCATGCCCCAACTCACCGCACTCTGGGTTCTTGCGGCATTAGCTTCCGTGGGCGTGCCGGGGCTTAGTCAGTTCCCCGGAGAACTCCTGATTTTCACAGGGGCTTATACCTCTTTTACCCTGCGCCGAGCGATTTTCATAGCGGCAGTGCTGGGGATTGTTGTTTCGGCGGTATATACGATTCCTGTGCTCCGCAAAGTACTCTTTGGCACGCCTTCCCATCATCCCGCTGATCTGCCCCGCAGTCAGGTAGCCCTGCTCTGGAGCATAGGTAGCTTCGTAATCCTCACCGGCTTTATTGCCGGTCCTTTCCTCGTAGAAATTCAGCGCACTACCACCCCACTTGTGGAGGGCATCCTCTGGCAAGTCTTAGGTATCAAGCAGTAGTTTGAGAAAAGAAGTTATTTCAATCTGTTTTCCCTATGCGTGGGCAAGGGAAGGAGAAAGAAACAGCCCTTCAACCTTTCTCCGGAGCTCTCGTCATTGCGCCCCCGCATTCGGGAGAATGGAGAGATAGACTTAGGAGTGGACAGGGAGACGCTTCTACGCTTCCTGGAACGAATCCGAGAGCGAGAGGAAGGGGGTAAGCTCTCCCAAGGCTCCGACCCCGATGCGCAAAACTCGTAAGTTTTCCAATCCTTCACTGAGGTCTATTACCGTGGTGGATAAAGAAGGGATTTGCCCAGCGTCTAAGAGCTCAGCTACTTGTCGCTCATAGACCCTAAGCTTACCCTCAGGAACGCTGGCAGTAACCATAGGCTCTCCCAGTTCTGCTAAGAGGGCGGTAACGATAGGATAAGAAGTAACCCGAAACCCCACCGTGCGCCTATGCCACAGATGTCTCGGAACCGCCGGACCTGCTTGCAGAATGATAGTATAGGGTCCGGGCCAGAGCCGTTTGAGGAGGCGATAAGTAGGCGTGTCTACTCCTAAGGCATATTTGCCTATATCGCCTATCTGCGGGAGGAATACAGAGAAGAGACTTTTTTCAGGACGAACCCCTCGCAGCTCGCATAATGCCTCAAATGCACCGCGAGAACCAAGCTTGCATCCCACCGCATAGGTACTATCAGTCGGGTAAAGTACTAACTTATCCGCTTGGAGCGCTTCTACTGCTTTGCGAATAGCTCTTTTATGGGGAATGCCTCCTTGTACGTCCCACCTTGGCACGCAAACGAAGGTAGAGATTAGCTTTGTAGTATGTGGCGCATCAGCCTACTCATAGGGCTAATGCTTGGGCAGCGCTCTTTGCAAATGGGTGCCCGACTCATGGTATCTCAGTCTCGGTTGCTTTCCCCTACAGATAAGCAGGCAACCCTCTTAGGCTTTGACCGTACTTATCGTTCGGGATTGACGGGGTTTTTTAGCTGGGGCCTTTCTCCATATGTAGCGACGGGATTGGAACTGGGGTATTATGGAGCAGGGCAGCGGTTTTATGGCACAGGTGTAAATGGACAGCCCTACCGAGCCGAAGTGCGCCTACATTACTTGCGGGCAGGACTTGCGCTCCAGCCTCAGTATGCCCGAGAGTGGTGGGGCTTCTGGGGAAGTATCAGTCCTTCTGTGGCTTTTCTCACCCAAAGTGAGTTTGAGATTCAAGGAGATAGTCTGCCCGTAGGCAATCTCTTCATGCCGCAGGTCATTCAGGGAACTCTGGCTTACTTAGAACAGAGCACGAATCCCGATGACCGCCTCATGCTCATGAAGATGTATCGCCGAGCTGTGCCTGTGATTTCGGTAGCAGGGGGGCTACGAGTGCGCTTGGCAGAAGGGGTATGGGTACTGGGGCTTATCTTCTATGAGCGTAGCTTGAGAGACATAGAGGCGAAAAACTATCGCATCTCCCCTCAATCGCCTCTCATCTATCATCCCCAGCGTAGAGTAGTTTATTATGAGCTTTCGGGGTTTCAGGTAGGGCTTCAGTACGAGGTGCCACTACCCG
>JANWZJ010000045.1 GCA_025054525.1 Bacteroidia bacterium
TGAAATATACATCCATAATTGTAGCGCAAATGGCATAATCTGACGCATATCCCGGTAGAGCAGGTTTATTACGGACAGGATTATACCAATACCCAGGGCAGTAAGAAAGGTGAGAAGAAAAAAAGGGGCATAAATAGAATAGAACGGCCCGGATAGTACCCATATATTATCGCTATAGCTACGAAGCCCCCCAACGATAGCATAAAATCTATTACACTTCCGAGCAAGCTGCTTATAGGAAAGCAAAGCCGAGGAATATATGTCTTGCTAAGAACTCCTGCAAACTCCGTAAGAGAGTCTGCTGCCCGAGTCAGAGAGCTGGTAAAGAAGTTCCATACCAGAATTCCACTCAGCACAAATAAAGGATACGGAATGTCCCCGGAGGGTATCTTAGCGAGTTTCCCAAAGAAAAATGTGAAGATACCCGCGGAAATCAGCGGTGTCACGATTAACCATCCTATTCCCAGAGTTGTGTATTTGTATCTCACCTTGAGGGTGCGCAGAACGAGAGCGATAATAAAACCTCGGGCCTTCCAGACCTCGCTAAGGGAAGGGAATATGCCAGATGGAGGCTCTACAATAGTAAGAGGAGCTGCGCTCATTACCTATGCAAAGGTAGCTAAAAGCTCCCTAACAGCGAAGAGAGTCGTTCTAAGATAGTTTTTGCTTCCTGTATATTTAGCATTGTTTCGGAGTCGCTGGGTGATAGGCTGGGCTGCGGGTGCACTTCCACAAACACTCCCTGAGCCCCAGCGACTATTCCGAGCTGCGCATATAGTCCTATGAATTCCCGCATGCCCAGACTATATCCCGCAGCCGAATTGGGACGCTGTACAGCATGGGTAGCATCCATAAGTACGGGATAACCCCCTGCTCGCATCCGAGGAATGTTTCGAAAATCCACGACTAAGTCCTCGTAGCCGAAGAAGGTCCCTCTTTCCGTAAGAAAAATCTTGGAATTACCCGTAAGGGACACTTTCTCTGCCGCAAAGAGTGCCGCTTGCGCACTCATAAATTGCCCTTTCTTGATATTTACCACCTTGCCAGTAGCCCCTACGGCCTGGAGTAAAGCCGTCTGCCTTGCTAAAAAAGCAGGGACTTGTAACACGTCCACGACTTCAGCCACAGTAGGTACCTCCGATGTTTCATGGACATCCGTGAGAACAGGCACGCCCAAGTTAGCTTTTACTTGGGCTAAGATGGAAAGCGCTTCTTCATCGCCTATTCCTTGGAAAGATTGTGCGCGAGTACGGTTGGCTTTGCGGTAGGAGGCTTTGAAGATATAGAAGAAACCCAACCGGTGGCAAATCTCCCGCAGCGCTTCTGCCACTTGCGCACAAATATCATAACTCTCTACTACGCACGGGCCTGCCACGATGCAAGCCGTACTCTGCTCAGCCCCTGGAAACCAGCTTCTCCAATCTGCTGGCGACATATCACAAAAGTGAGAAAAGGAGTATCTTTGTTCTACCTGGCGACGTGGCCGAGCGGCTAGGCACGGGTCTGCAAAACCCTTTACGGGAGTTCGAATCTCCCCGTCGCCTCATGCCGTAAATAGCTCTAAGCTATGCTTGCGAGCATATTCGGTAAGATAAGTTCGTAGCACAGGATAAAGTTGAAGAGAAGGGTCTTGCTGTACTAAATCCTGAGCTGCTTGACGAGCGGCACGCAGCACTGCTTGATCCTCCACGATGTCCGCAATCTTGAATTCAGGCAATCCACTTTGCTTCGTGCCCAAAAAGTCTCCAGGTCCGCGAAGTTTGAGGTCTATCTCGGCAATCCGGAAACCATCCCTATATTGAGCTAGCGCCTGCAAACGAGCCATGGCACTATCAGAGATTTCGCTGGGTACGATGAAGATAGCGTAGGAAGCATGACTACCCCTTCCCACTCGTCCGCGCAGCTGGTGTAGCTGCGAGAGTCCAAAACGATCCGCATGCTCTACAATCAAAACCGTCGCATTAGGCACATCTACCCCTACTTCTACTACCGTTGTCCCTACTAGGATTTGAGTTTGCGCTAACTTGAAGAGTTGCATCTCCCGCTCTTTACGCTCTGAACTCATTTTGCCATGAATCATACCTACCTTATACTCAGGGAAAGCCTGACATACCAAATGATACCCCTCTTCCACGGCTTTCAGATCTAACTTTTCGGACTCTTCTACGAGGGGGTAGATGATATAAGCCTGTCGTCCTTTTTGGAGTTCGGCTCGCAGAAGGTTCCATATCTCACGGCGATGCACTTCCGTGCGTATGAGGGTACGCACAGGCTGGCGACCTGGCGGCATTTCATCTATAATGGATACATCTACATCCCCATATACCGCCAAAGCCAGTGTGCGCGGTATAGGAGTAGCCGTGAGAAGGAGATTATGCGGACGATAAGGATGTGCTTTCTCCCAAAGGGCTGCGCGCTGTTTGACCCCAAACTTATGCTGCTCGTCTATGATAGTGAGTCCTAAGCGATGATACTGCACATTCTTTTGGAAAAGAGTATGCGTTCCAATCACACATGCCAGCTCTCCGGTATAGAGCCTATCTAAGATTTTCTTTTTCTGGGAAGGAGGGGTGCTTCCTAAGAGCAGTCCCATACTTACACCCAAAGGCGAGAGCCACCGTCCGAAACTACGAGCATGTTGCTCTGCTAAGACCTCCGTTGGTGCCATGAGTGCCACTTGGTAGCCATTCCCTATTGCAATAAGCGCTGCAAAAAGAGCCACTATGGTCTTCCCGCTGCCCACATCCCCCTGAATCAGTCGGTTCATAGGCGTACTAAGCTTCATATCTTGCCGCACTTCCTTGATGACTCGCTTCTGCGCCTCCGTCAGTGGAAAAGGTAGATACTTCTCGTAGAAGAGATTCACCAGGGGGCCTACTTGCGTGAGGGCTGGCGCCGCATAATGCGACTTGAGAAAGTATTTCCTCCGAATCAGTAGCACTTGAAGCATGAAGAACTCTTGAAACTTGAACCGATACCGCGCCCTTTCTGCTTCTTCCACCGAGGTAGGCAAGTGAATGCCCCGAAGAGCTTCTGAAAGAGGCATAAGATCATATTGCTGACGCACCGATTCGGGAATCGGGTCCTCCATCTCAAACCCTGTGAGCCGATAGAGTTCCTCAAAAAGCATACGGAGTCGCTTATTATCTAACTGGGCTTGTTTGAGTTTCTCACTGAGGGGATACACGGGATACACTTTGAGGAAAGTCTCTGGGAGTTTACCTTCTGTGAGGGAAATGAGATCCGGATGGGCGATTTGGAGAGTATTTTTCCGGAGGATGGGGCGACCAATCGCTAAAACCTCTTGTCCAGTCTGGAACTTCTGCCGTATCCATTCCCAGCCTTGATACCAGACCAGTTCCATCCATGCATGTCCATCATAGAGAGAAGAAACCAGAAGGGCTTTAGACCGACCAGGGAGCGCTCGTACTTGAAAGCGGCCCAGCTTTCCTCGGAAAACCGCTTCATGGTCAGGACGCGCTTGAGAAATAGGCGTAATCTGCGCATAATCTAAATACTTGCGCGGGAAATACTCTAAAAGGTCCTGGTATTTTTCCAAACCAAGCTCTGTGAGCAGCTCAGCTCGGCGCGGTCCTAAGCCCTTGAGATATTTGAGTGGGGTATCCCATACGGAACTATCCCCCATCTGTGGCGCTTTACTTCGTCAGCGGTTCTATCTCTCCGTATAGGCGAAGGTTCACCGTAGGCTGCCGAGGGTCATTCACGATAACGGTTACCACTTTTTCATCGTGTCCGCTACGCCCCGTAGAGTCAAAGGTAACCTTGATTGTCGTACTCTCTCCCGATTTGAGTTCGGTGCGATCGGGATTCGCTACGGTGCAGCCACAGCCCGCTCGGACCTTCCTAATAATAAGGGGCTTCTTACCAACATTAGTTATCCGAAAATTATGTTCCACCTTAGTGCCTGCTTTGATTTTCCCATAGTTGTACTCTATGCTCTCAAACTGGGCTTTGGGCGCACTGGCAAGAGCTTCTTCTGTGAGCTCACCAAAGTATTCCTCAATATTAGCAGTTATGTAGAAGGGTTTCTCCGACTCAGATGGGTCATTTGTAGGCAGATGCAGGGTGTGCAATACAAACCCGTAATCATTCGCTGCCCCTGCATTGTACTCAATCTCTAACTGGAAAGTATCCTTGGACTTCAAGGTATAAGTAGGAGAAAGAGTGCCGCTGGGCGAACGATATGCCACTTTGAGATGCGCAGGTACTTCTTTGGGCTCTTTGAACTCTACAGGTGTGTCGCTATCGTTGTACATCGTTATGCGCAGAGTGCGCTTTTCGTTCGTCTTGATGGTGCCGAAGGAAGCATGATTGGCAGGACCAAAGCGAATACTACCCAGCTTCGTGGGATACCAGTCTTCAGGTCCTAAGGGTCGCGGTAATACTTCGCCCTTGAGGGTAAGGGTATAGGTCTCTATACGAGTGGTGTCTTTCTCAGAGCGTACTTGCACGGTGAGGCTCTTGATGAACTCTCCCGGCCTGCCCCATGTGCTATATTGGGCTTCTATAAAGCCCTCCTTGCCAGCGGGTATGGGCTCTTTACTCCAGTTGGGGGTAGTGCATCCGCAAGAGGTCTTCACATCTATAATCCGCACTGGCTCCTTGCTGATATTCTTGAAGGTAAAACGTGTAGAAGCTGTACGATCCTCTTCTTTGATTTTTCCGAAGTTATGCTCGGTGGCAGAAAATTGAATTAGGTTTGTTGGCTTCTCTCCCTTCTTCTGCGCAAAAGCGAAACCTGTAAGCAAGCCTACCCACAGTGCATACCGCATACTCCGCAAAGGTAAAGTTTTTATTAGAGAGGAAGAGCACGCTCCAAGGCGCTTTCCCACAGCCCCTTCAAGGCGACTAAGTCTAAGATAATCCTCTCTGTATGCAGGTTTATTTCACCTATTCCCCACTTAGGTATTACACGCCCTAAGCAAAAAGAGTAGAGCCCTACTTCCTGCGTTTTTTCTTCTAAGAGGGGGACATGCTGAGGAGAAATAGCTACCACTACGCGTGCGCCATCTTCCCCCAACCAGAAAGCATCTATGCGCACGCCCGCAGGCATGCTTACGGAAAACCCATTTCCTCCTATCCAAGCCATTTCTAATAAAGCGAGGAGGAGTCCTCCGTCAGAGACATCCTGCGCTGCTAAGAGAAACCCTTGCTGCGCCAGTTTGGGCAAAAGCTGGATGAGGGCTTTTTCTGCTTCTAAGGATAGGCGAGGAGCAGGGCTATATCGCACGCCTTTCCGATCCCGCAGATAATGGCTGCTTCCCAAAGTAGGTTGGAGAATAGCTTCTCGGGCTCCTATTAGGTACAGAAATGCTTCGGTATCAGGGAGCCCCATGGGTACTTTAGCGTAGAGGGCATTCTCCAAAAGTCCTACTACCCCTATGACGGGCGTGGGCAAAACCGCACCGCTTCCATCTTGATTATAGAAACTGACATTTCCCCCCGTAACGGGCAGTTCCAGCGCTTCACAAGCGATTTTTAGCCCTTCTATAGCTTCTACGAACTGCCAATAGACTTCAGGCTGCTGCGGGGAGCCGAAGTTGAGACAGTTGGTAACGCCTAAAGGTACGGCACCCGTACAGGCGACTTGACGAGCCGCTTCAGCGACGCAAAGAGCCGTACCTTGGCGAGGTTCTGCTTCTACCCACCAAGGATTGGCATCTAAAGTAACCGCTATCGCTCTATCCTCATAGGGTAGCCTTAGGAGAGGCGCCGCATACTGCATTTCCCCCGCAGAACCAATAGTACATGCTCCCACCATCCGGTCATACTGCTGATAAATCCACCGGCGGCTACATAGATTAGGGTGCTGCACTAACCAAGCAACTACCTCCCGAAACTGCTGCGGTATAATGATGTCTTCTACTTGCTCTATGGAGAAAGAGGCTACTTCTTGGAGGTAGGTGGGTGGTTGGCACTCCCAGTCATAGACGGGAGCTCCTTCTCCTGCCATGAGCAAAGAAGGAGGTAAGCATGCCACTCGCTCTCCTTTCCACCAGTACTCCAAGAGTCCCGTATCGGTAATCTCTCCTATTTCTACGCAGAGAATATCCCACTTATGGGCTATGGCTTGGAGGATAGGCACCTTCTGTGGCTCAGCTACCAGTAGCATTCGCTCTTGAGACTCTGAGAGGAGGAATTCATGTGGCTGAGCGATACCCCCACGAGAAGGCACCTTATCTAATAAGATGCGCATTCCGACTTTGCCACGAGCTGCTGTTTCTGCAGTAGAACTTGCCAGCCCTGCCGCGCCCATATCTTGCATCGCCACCAGCAGGTCTGCTTCTACCATCTCGGTGAGTGCCTCCATCAGGAGCTTTTCTCGGAAAGGATCGCCTACCTGTATCGCAGGAAGATTGGCTTGGGTATCGCCGGAGAGTTCCTCCGAAGCAAACGCTGCCCCGCCTATTCCATCCGGTCCCGTAGGCGCTCCTAAATACAGCACACGATTCCCTATCCCACGGGCGCGGGCACTAACAATCTTCTCTTTGCGAACAATTCCCACGCTGAGGGCATTCACGATAGGCTTACCTGTGTATTCGGGGGCGAAGTAGGTTTCCCCTCCAATCGTAGGTACTCCGAATGCATTTCCATAATCTCCAATCCCGCGTACGACCCCTTCTATGACTTTATAGGTTTGTGGGTCTATGGGATAGCCGAAATGGAGAGAGTTGAGTGCTGCGATAGGGCGAGCTCCTACCGCCATAATGTCCCGATGGATACCTCCTACACCGGTGGCCGCACCTTGGTAAGGGGCTACTGCACTGGGGTGATTATGAGACTCCACCTTGAAGGCAAGAGCCCATCCTCCGCCAATCTCCAAAAGCCCTGCGTTTTCTTCGCCTGCGCTGCGCAAAGTGCGCAACCCCGAACGAGGTAGTTTCTTCAGGTGCAGAAGCGAACTCTTGTAGCTACAGTGCTCACTCCATAAGGCAGAAAAAAGCCAGACTTCTACTTCAGTGGGCTCCCGATTCAGTAGAGACACGATGCGCTCATATTCGTTAGGGGCGATTCCAGCCCTATCCGCTACTGCACGGCTCGCAGAAACCGATCCCATCGGGGCTGCCAATCTTCTATAGAGAGTAATACAAAAATCGGCTTACCTACAATATGATCCTCCGGCACAGGTCCCCAGAACCGTCCATCCAGTGAATTATACCGATTATCGCCCATCGCGAAGTAATAGTCCTGTTCAAAGGTATAATGCGTGACAGGCACACCATCTACATAGACCTTACCAGCGGCTTGCTCTACTTGATGGCCTTCGTAGGCTTCTATTAGTCGGCGGTACAAAATGAGATTGGTGGGGGTAAGGGGAATGCGATCGCCTTTCTTCGGCACATAGAAAGGCCCCCAGTAGTCCAAGTTCCACTTCAAGCTACTATCGTGCGGATACACATTAGCGGCAAACTTACCAGCTGTATCTAAGTCTCTATGAAAGGTGTCCAGCAGGGATGCAAAAGCAGCTTGAAAAGCGCTGGCGGTTTCTCGGGGCATGTCTAAGAGATAAGTGCGTTCATCGCTGACTGCCCAGTTTCTATTAGAACTGTTAGGCGGGCGAAACCCAAAGCGCTTGAGCACGCGGTAAGTAAAGGGCTCCCCCTTCGTAACGGCGCGGTATCGCTCTTGTACATACCGAGGATGATAAGCAGGTTTGCCGTTGATGTAAAGGTCCCCTGCTTGAATAAGTACAGTATCCCCCGGCACTGCCACGCATCTTTTGACGTAGTTTTCTTTCAGGCTTGGGACATATACAGGGCCTAATTCAGGGCTATTCGGCATGATGTCATCGGCGGGGTAATTGAAGACGATAATGTCCCCCCTCTGAATAGGTTTGAACCCCGGCAGACGCATATAGGGCAGTATGATCCAATCCAGATATGAAGGAATAGAGGTGAAGGGAATACGGTTGTGGATAAAGGGAATCACTAAAGGCACCATGGGCATGCGCGGCCCATAATGTAGCTTGCTGACAAAGACTAAATCCCATGCCAGCAGCGTGCGTTCCATAGAGCTGGTGGGAATAAGAAAAGCCTCTAAAATAAAGGTGCGCAGGAATAGAATGATTCCTAAAGCGATGAAAAGCTCTTTCCACCAGCGACTGGATTTTTTCACTGGGGCAAAGATAGGTGTAGCTTTGCCATATGATATGGCTCTGGCTCTGGGGACAAGCTACACTCCAAGCCGGTCCCATGCAAGGCTACGCCCAAATGCGCGAAGTGGGCCTTTGGCTGCAAACGAATGCCCCCGCCCGAGTGGAGATTGAGTATAGTGATACCACTCGTCCTACTCAGCGCTTACGCACCCCTCCTTTCTTCACAAAAGCCGAAGAGGCATACACAGCCCGTATCGTCATCCCCAACTTAGAACCCGGCAAGGTATATTCCTATAAGGTTTTCATAGAGGGCAGACCTGTCTCGCTGGCTTATCCTACATACTTTCGTACGATACCCAACTGGCGCTGGAGACAGCCACCACCTAACTTCCGTTTCGCGATAGGGAGCTGCGCCTTCATCAACGACTCTCTGTATGACCGTCCAGGCGAACCCTACGGCGGAGAATATGAAGTCTTCTCCAGTATTCTCTCGCAAAAGCCTGATTTCATGATATGGCTGGGGGATAACATTTATTTGAGGGAGGCGGACTGGAACAGCCGTTCTGGTATTCTGTATCGTTATAGCCATACTCGGCGACTTCCCCAGCTGCAGCTGCTTTTAGCAGGTTGTCCGCATTATGCGATATGGGATGATCATGATTTCGGTCCGAATGACTCAGACCGAGGCTTCTGGGCTAAAAACCTCACCCGCGAAGCCTTTACGCTATTCTGGATGAACCCTTCGTATGGCGTACCCCAAGTTCCAGAAGGGATTACTACTTTCTTTGAGTGGGGAGATGCCGATTTTTTTCTTTTAGACAATCGCACTTACCGAGCCCCTAATCACCGGGTTACAGGTCAGCGGACGATGTTTGGCGAGGCTCAACTGGAATGGCTTATAGATGCGCTCAAATCCAGTCGCGCTACCTTCAAGTTTGTCGCTTGTGGAGGTCAGATACTCAATCCCACCCCTGCTTACGAAAACTTCATCAACTTCGCCGAAGAACGAGACAAGCTCTTGCGCCGTATTCAAGAGGAAAAAATAGAAGGAGTTATTTTCCTGACGGGCGATCGGCATTTCTCGGAAATATCTGTGCTTACTCTGCCGAATGGACAGAAAGTGTATGACATTACAAGCTCTCCACTTACATCCTCCCCTTTCCGAAACGCTGCCCAACGAGACCCTAATCCCCTACGCTTACCTTTTACCCTTACGACCCGCCGAAACTTCCTTCTGCTGGAAGTGGAAGGAGCGCCCCCTCAGCGACAAATCCGAGTCAAGGCTTTCTCTGCACAAGGAGAACCGCTCTGGGAACACATCATCACCGCCCAAGAACTCAAACCGCAAATATGACAAGTGGCATGGGATTTGAGTTTATCTTTGTGGTATGCTGTGGAACAGCCTGAAGACTTTTCTGCTTCTTAGTCTCCTCACTCTACTACTGGTATGGATAGGGCGCATGGTAGGCGGCCCTGCCGGTATGACTATAGCGCTCATCATGGCAGCGATCATGAACTTAGGGGCTTACCTATTCGGACATAAGCTCATTCTCTGGCAGTACAACGCCCAGCCCCTTCCTGAAAGAGAATACCGCTGGCTCTATGATATGACCCAACGCTTATGCCAACGAGCTGGACTGCCTATGCCACGCCTCTATCTAATCCCTGAGATGCAGCCCAACGCCTTCGCCACAGGCCCTTCGCCCTCCTCAGGAATCGTTGCTTTCACAGCAGGCATCCTCCAAACTATGAACCGAGAGGAAATAGAGGGGGTATTAGCCCATGAGTTAGCCCACATCAAGAACCGCGATATGCTTACGATGACTATCGCCGCTACGATAGTGGGGGCTATTACTTGGCTTACGGACATGTTGCGGTGGTCTCTATTTTTCCGCAGTGCTCGCGACCGCGAAGAAGAGGATAATGGGCTGGGCTTGATCATAGCTATTGTTGTAGGGATTATTGCGGCGATTGCAGCTACGCTTATTCAGTTAGCTATTTCTCGCACGAGGGAGTATGAAGCGGATCGCACGGCTGCCCTAATGGTAGGTAGGCCAGATGGACTTATTAGTGCCTTAGCCAAACTGGACAGTTACACAAAGGCTATACCTATGGAGCAAGCCAACTCTGCCACGGCTCATTTATTTATTGCCAATCCTTTTGCGGGGGCGGGAGACTGGCTAAGGGAACTATTCAGCACGCATCCCCCGATTCCCAAGCGGATAGAGCGCCTGCGTCAGATTAGGGGAAGCGGCTATCGTTTAGCCTAAAGAAAATGCGGGAAGGCATCGCCCGGCCCGGCTCCGACCCTTGCTTCCTTTCGGACCTGGGGGGGTTGGGAGTAGGCGCGT
>JANWZJ010000046.1 GCA_025054525.1 Bacteroidia bacterium
ACTCCAGTAGCATATCTTGACAAGCCACTAAGAGTCTCTCTTCCTCTTGCCAGAGCGTACCGGGGGGATGAACGAGTTTCCGCCCATTTACTACCCCAGCCTTGCCAATTAAGAGGCGTTTATTTTGGAAAACTGTCCAAGCGCGCGGCAAAGGGGCGAGCCCTCGGATAAAATTATATACCTTCTCCACCGGTTGGTCCCAGTGGATTTTGGTATTTTCAGAAGTGAGTTTAGGGGCGTAGGGTGCATCAGGCTGAGGAGGTTGGGGCTGGGGGGTAAGGGTACCCATAGCCAGTCCTTCTAAGGCTTCTAAAAGCAGGTCAGCCCCTATCTCGGAAAGAAATCGTTCTAACTGTCCTGCATTCCAGTCGTAAGGGATAGGGTAAGGGCGCTGTAAGATAATATCTCCCGTGTCTATACCTTCCTTAATTCGGAAAATCGTAATACCTGTCTGCTTCTCGCCTCTAATCAGAGTCCAGGGGATGGGAGCGGCTCCTCGGTAAGCCGGCAGGAGGGAAGGATGAATATTGAGTGCCCCTAAGGAGGGGATTTCCCATATTTCTCGGGGCAGGATGCGATAAGCCACTACTACGAAGGCATGAGCTCCCAAACTACGCAGCCACTGGAAGAGTTCTGGGTCTTTGAGGGAATCTACTTCACGCACTGGCAATCCTAAGCGCAAGGCTTCCTCTTTGACAGGGGTAGGGGTGAGCTTATTTCCTCGTCCAGCTGGCTTATCGGGGTTAGTAACTACGTACAGAACCTTATGAGGGGAGGAGACCAGCCTCCGCAGGGCAGGCAGACCAAAAGACCCATTACCAAAGAATACCACCTTCATCGCACTACTACATTCACGATTTTGCTAGGTACGACGATGACTTTTTCTATTTGTTTGCCATTGAGGTATCGGCTCAGGCGTTCATCTTGGCGTACTACTGCTTCTATTTCAGCTTGAGAAAGGCTACGGGGTACTCGTACATGGAAACGCAGCTTGCCATTCACTGATACGGGGTATTCTATTTCCTCTTGTTCTAAGTACTTAGGCTCCCATTGAGGCCAGGGAGCTTCTTGGAGAAGGGTCGTTTTCCCCATGCGCTGCCATAACTCTGAAGCTATATGCGGTGCAAAGGGCTCTAAGATTATCAAGAAAGGCTTCCATATCACTCGCTTACGGCAGCCTAAGCGTTGCATCTCATTCAAAAAGATCATAAAGTGAGATACGCAAGTATTCAAACTTAGACGCTCTATGTCTTCGGTTACGCGGCGTATAGTATGATGAAGCCAATAAAGCTCTTCTCGGGTTGCTTCCTCTTCGGTAAAGAGGGCTCTTTCTTGGTCAGTAGGTTCTTCTTGGCCTGTGAGGAAGCGCCATAGCCGCCGCAGGAATTGGTAAGTTCCTTGAATGCCGCGAGGGTCCCATGGTTTTGTTTGCGTGAGGGGACCCAAGAACATTTCATATAATCGGAAGGCATCGGCGCCATATCGCTCACATAACTCATCAGGTATGACTACATTGTGAAAGGACTTGGACATTTTTTCAATGATAGGCTCTCCGTGAAACTCACCCTTATCATTTTTGATGAACTGGGCTCCTTGATACTCGGGCATCCAGCGTAAAAATCCCTCTATATCCACCCGTGTGTCTTCCACAAGGGAGACTTCCATGCGTATAGGAAGGAGTTGGCTTTTTTCTTCAGGAGAGAGTAGGTCTGCTGAAATGAAGGTTTGGCTATCTTTTCGCTTATAGATAAGAATGGATCGGCCTAAGATCATACCTTGATTGACGAGTTTTTGGAAAGGCTCTCGGACGGGGCAGTAGCCTATATCGTAGAGGAAGTGGGTCCAGAAGCGGGCATATAGCAGGTGTCCTACGGCGTGTTCTGCTCCACCTATGTACAAATCCACGGGCATCCAGTAGCGAAGTTTTTCGGGGTCAGCGAGGGAAGAGGGGTTGTAAGGGTCGCAGTAGCGAAGGAAATACCAGCTAGAGCCTGCCCAACCAGGCATAGTATCGGTTTCTCGTTCACTTCCGTCGGGGAGATGGACCCAAGAGGTAATGCGCGCTAAAGGAGAGCGTCCATCGCCTGTGGGTTCGTATTTTTCTACTTCGGGGAGGGTGAGGGGGAGTTCTTCTATGGGGAGGGGTTCGGGTATGCCTTCCCGCCATACGATAGGGAAAGGTTCGCCCCAATATCGCTGGCGCGAGAAGACTGCATCCCGTAAACGGTACTGCAGAGCGGGTGCTCCTTTACCTTCTTGGGTTAGCCGTTCTTTGATGACAGCGATAGCTTCTTCTACCTGGAGCCCTGAGAGAAAGCCCGAGTGAGTAAGCCTACCTTCTTTAGCTTCGTAGGCGCCTTTTTCTACGGATACGCCTTCTATGATAGAGCGGATAGGTAGTCCGAAGTGCTTAGCAAAAGCCCAATCGCGCGCATCATGCCCCGGCACCGCCATAATAGCCCCTGTACCATACCCCATGAGCACGTAGTCGCTAATGTAAATAGGGAGCTTTTCGCCAGTGTAGGGATGGACAGCATAAGTGCCTAATGCCACTCCTGTGGGCGTACCCCCTCCAATCAGTCGTTCTCGTTCTAATCTGCGGCTTACTTCAGTTCGGTAGGCTTGGACAGCAGGACGCTGAGCCTCAGTAGTGAGTTTATCTACCAAGGGATGTTCAGGCGCAAGCACTAAAAACGTAGCCCCCCATAAAGTGTCAGGACGAGTAGAGAAGACTTTGATAAGGATAGGGGCTTCTGTTTCGGGGTAAGCAGTAAAATAAATGTAAGCCCCTTCTGAGCGGCCTATCCAGTGGCGCTGCTGTTCCTTGATAGATTCAGGCCAGTCTAACTCCTCTAAGTGGCTTAGCAGACGGTCTGCATAAGCGGTAATGCGGAGAAACCACTGGCGCATGGGTATTCGGTAGACGGGGTGTCCTCCCCGCTCCGAAAGTCCATCTTTGACTTCTTCATTAGCTAAGACGGTGCCTAAGGCAGGGCACCAATTGACCATTGCTTCTTGGGTGTAAGCCAAACGGTAATGCATGAGAATAGCCTCTTGTTGTTTGCGGGACATGCGGCGCCACTCTTCGGCCGTAAATGTGCCTTCATAATCCGTAGCGGCTTCTAAGTTGCTATTCCCTTCTCGCTCAAAGTGGGCAATAAGTTCGGTGATAGGACGGGCTTTTTGCTGGCGGCGGTCGTACCAATGCGAAAAAAGCTGCAAGAAAATCCACTGCGTCCATCGGTAGTAGGCTGGGTCGCTGGTGCGCACAGCTCTTTTCCAAGGATACCCTAATCCCAGCCGCTTAAGCTGCTCTGTGTAGCGGCGGATATTCTGTTCGGTAGTGATAGCCGGATGAATGCCTGTGCGTAGGGCATATTGTTCCGCAGGTAGGCCAAACGAATCAAACCCCATCGGATGGAGCACTTGATAGCCTTGATGCCGTTTATAGCGGGCTATGATGTCGGTGGCGATGTAACCCAAAGGATGACCCACATGTAATCCCGCCCCCGACGGATATGGAAACATATCCAATACATAGTAGGCGGGGCGCGTAGGGTCTTCTTCCACTTCATATACTCCCTCGGCTTCCCAATACGCTTGCCATTTGCGGTCTATCCAGGCAAAGCTCATGCTCAGCGAAAGTACAAAACCGACTATTTTATTTTGAGCGGCATGGAAAAGGTCTGGCGCGGTCCTTGGCAGGTGCTTTCCTCTCGGCCTGTCTACGATAATCCTTGGATTGCAGTCCGCGAAGACTCCGTTATCAATCCCTCAGGCCACCCCGGAATATATGGCGTAGTGCACTTCAAAAACCGAGCCCTTGGGGTCATTCCCATAGATGCAGAAGGCTACACTTACTTAGTGGGCCAATATCGCTATCCGTTAGACCTATATTCTTGGGAGATTCCCGAAGGAGGCGGCAAACTCAGTGCAGACCCTCTCTCTGAGATTCAACGAGAACTTCTAGAGGAGACGGGTTTGGAGGCGCGCCAGTGGAAGCTCCTCCTGCGCATGCACCTCTCCAATAGCGTTTCGGATGAGGAGGCATTAGTCTATTTGGCTTGGGACTTAGTACAGCAGAAGCCCATGCCCGAACCCACCGAACTCCTGCAGGTGCGACGGCTCCCCCTGTCAGCGGCTATCCGCATGGTGCACGAAGGAATAATCACCGACTCCCTCTCAGTGGCAGGCTTTCTTTACATAGAGAACCTCCTTCATCGGAAAGCCCTAACTTTGCCCCTCTAATGCTCAGGCATAAGACCTTCATCCTGACCCTACTCGGGCTTTTTTTTCTGATTGTGCTGTATAATCTGTACTGGGTCGTAGAGCGCTTCCGCGTAGAGAGCAAGCTGACCCACATGGATGCTGAAAAGCGTACCGCCTGGCTCAAAAATCCCGATAACTACAAGTACTACCGCCGAGCCGTTGAAAATTCTTTCACCTTAGGCTTGGACCTCCAAGGCGGAATGTATGTAACGCTGGAAGTGGGGGTAGAGGATATTCTGCGCGGATTATGTGAAGTACCTCAGGATTCTCTCTTTCAGGAAACCCTCGCCGAAGCAGTAAAGCGCTACCGCAAAGGAGAGGGCAATTTAGTTGAGCTCTTTGCGGCTGTACTCAAAGAAAAAAGTCCTAATACGACTTTGGCTCAGTTTTTTGCGGGGCCGAAACTGGGGCTTAGTTATGATGCGCGCGATGCGGAGGTGTTGAGCCGGCTGCGGCAAGAGGTAGAAGATGCCGTAGAACGCACGTATAAGATTCTGCGTGTGCGGATAGACCAGTTCGGTGTCGTTTCCCCTAACATCCAGCGGCAGCCGGGTACGGGACGAGTCTTGTTAGAGCTTCCCGGCGTAAAAGATAGCGAGCGGGTACGCCGACTTCTTCGCACTACTGCCCAGTTAGAGTTTTGGCCGACCTATACTATCAAAGAAGTTTTCCCTCTCTTAGAGCAGGCAAACAAAAAGCTGGCAGCCCTTCAAGCGGGTAAAACTCCTTCTGACACGACCACCCCAGCACCCCAGGATACCGCCGCAACATCTACAGCGGTCACGACCACGGAAGAACTCCTCAAAGGCAAGAAGGCTTCCTCTACCCGCACTGACACTACTCGGAAGGATACTGCTCTCACCGAGGAAGAGAAGCGCAAAAAATTCATGCAAGAAAATCCGCTTTTTGCAGTGCTTATTCCCCCGCAAAATCCCCCTGAAACTTCTCCGATAGTCGGTTATGCGCAAGTAGTAGATACAGGGACGGTCATGAGCTATTTGCGCCAGCCCGAGGTCCAAACGCTCTTTCCAGATAACTTGGCCTTTGCTTGGACGGTGAAGCCTGAACAGGAAGGCAGCGATGTACTTACGCTTATAGCCCTCCGAGTCAACCCCGCTCGGCAAGCCCCCCTCACTGGCGAAGTCATAGAAGATGCTCGCCAAGACTTCAACCCCGACGATGGGCGCCCTATGGTTACCATGCGCATGAATGCCGAAGGTGCTCGCATCTGGAAAAGGCTCACTACCGATTATCTGGGCAAATCTATTGCCGTCATTTTAGATAACTATGTCTATACTTATCCCGTCGTACAAAGCGTAATCGCTAACGGAAACTCCCAAATCACTGGCAACTTTACTATAGAAGAAGCAAAGGACTTAGCTAATGTACTCAAAGCAGGGCGTTTGCCGGCAGCGATTCGCATAGAAGCCGAGGAAATCGTTGGCCCTTCTCTGGGAGAAATTACTATTCGCCAAGGCGTAATCGCCCTCATCCTTGCTTTTCTGTCTATTCTTCTTATTATGGCTTTGATTTATAGTACGGCGGGCATAATAGCAGATATAGCCCTTCTCTTACTGGTGCTTTTTATTGCGGGGGTGGCAGCTGCAATGAATGTAGTGCTTACGCTCCCGGGCATAGCAGGAATCGTACTCACGCTGGGGATGGCAGTGGATGCCAACATCCTTATTTACGAACGCATTTTAGAAGAGCTGCGCGCCGGCAAATCTATGAAAGGGGCTATTGAAAACGGCTTCAATAATGCCCTCTCGGCTATCGTGGACTCTAACCTTACTACCTTGCTGGCAGGGATTATCTTATATGCATTTGGGATAGGGCCAATACGGGGCTTTGCCGTGATGCTAATCATCGGGGTGATTGGCACGCTGCTTACAGGCGTGATTATCACTCGCCTACTCATAGAAGGGATGTATCTCTCCAAGCGCTGGAGCTCGCACTTGCGATTCCGTTCCGTATTCTTAGAGCGGTGGCTGGATAAAGTTCCTGAGTTTGCGTTTGACCGGCATTATCGCACGAGCCGATGGATAGTAGGGGCGCTGGTACTGGGCGGAGCTACCCTACTTTTTGCTATGGGGGTTCAACGAGGCCTGGAATTCACAGGCGGCTATCAATTCCAAATCGCCTTAAGCCGCACCCCTAACTTAGACCAGCTCCAAGCCGACCTCACCGAAGCCTTCCAAGGAAGTGTCCCCATCATCAAAACTATAGAAACTAAGAATGATCTCCTCGTCAGTACAAGTTATCTCTACGACCAGCCCAACATGCAGTCTCGCGTAGAAGAAGCCCTCATGACTGGCCTGCGCAAACATCACAGCGACGCTAATCCCCAGATTCTTCGCTCCACCCTTATAGGCCCCACTATCGCTGAAGACATCAGTAGTAGCGCAATCACCTCGGTAATCTTCGGCATTCTGGGAATCGCCCTGTACATCTTGCTAAGGTTCCGTAGCATAGCCTATTCTATTGGGAGCGCGCTTTCGCTGATAGCCACGATGCTGGTCGTTTTGGGCCTCTATGCGCTGCTGAGCCGTTTAGATATACTTCCCTTCAGCATAGAAGCCAATCAAGATACCATAGCCGCTTCGCTCACGGTGATTGGCTACATCATCAATGATGCAGTAGTGCTGTTTGACCGCATACGGGAGGAACGGGCGCGTCCCGGGGCTGAACAGGACATTATGCGCCTCCATAGCCGAAGCATCAACTTAGTACTTTCCCGAACTATCCTCACTACCTTCACCTCGGTAGTGGTAGTGTTGATTTTATTCTGGGTAGGCGGGGAGAATACCAAAGGCTTTTCGCTTCTCATTTTACTTGGCTTTATTCTGGGAATTTTCTCCACGATATATGTGGCCAGCGATATATCGGCACTGGTGTGGCGGCGCTTTTCTCGGCAGGCGAAGGGTTCGCCTCAGCCAGTGGCTCCTCGCCGCTAACCTCCTGTTTCTCACGGCTTGTGAGGGAGGCGCAAGTGGTCCCACCGATACCCCCACCTCAGGGCATATTACCATAGCGGCAGATATTAGCCTAAAGCCCGCATTAGACCCTGTGTTGGAGCAGTTTCACCGCACCTACAAGTACGCCCATGTAGATGTAGTCTATACCTCCGAAGCAGAGGCTGTAGCAGGTCTTTTAGCTGATAGCTTTCGGGTGGCGATAGTGTCGCGTCCATTCTCTCCTGCTGACTCTGCCGTATTAGCGGAGCAGAAAATTCGCCCGAAGCAAACGAAAATCGTCCGAGAGGGCATCGCAATAATTGGGCACCCCAGCCGAACAGATAGCCTCCTTCCCGTGGATACCCTAAAGGCTTGGCTACTTAATCCTAATGCTATTTACACATTTGTAATAGAGGGAGGCGGTGGATCAGGTATCCTGCGCTTTTTACGCGACACACTTTTAGGGGGTAAGATGCCCGCAGCCAAGCTCTATCGCGCCGACTCAGCCCCCGCCGTGATTACCTACGTCCAGCAAAATCCCCGTGCTATCGGTCTTATAGGCGCTGCCTGGGTTTGCGATAGAGATGATTCTACGACGAGGAAGTTCTTAGAGACGGTACGGCTCTTTGCGTTAAGCTCCTCGCAGCAGCCGGGGGTATATTATCAGCCTTATGCGGGATACCTTCGCCCGGGGTTTTATCCGCTCTCTCGGGATGTATATGCGCTTAGCCGAGAGCCGCGCTCGGGACTGGGTACGGGGTTCATCAGCTATTTAGCCGGGCCCGAAGGGCAGCGCATCCTCCTCAAGTCCGAACTCCTTCCCGCCGCCGCCCCCGTCCGAGTCGTGGAAATCAAAGAAGAACGTTTCACCATAGAAAAAGGAAAATGATGGCATAGAAAGCGAACCCTCCGCCTCTGACAGAATAGCCTGCCCCCCTTCCCACCTGCATTCAAGCAACAAGCGCTTGCAAACGCGAAGTAAATGTTATTAACTTCGCAGTATGCGAATGCTAATACACTCGGCTTGCTTCGCTGCCTTCCTGTGGGCGCAGAATGTGGGCATAGGTACCTCTACGCCGTCTGAACGCCTCCACGTGGCAGGCAACCTCCGCTTAGACAATGCCTTTATGCCCGGAAATAATGCGGGTGGCGTGTGGGAAATCTTCTCCTCTCACAAGGACCAGGCGTAGCGCCAGCATGGCTTACGAATGGGCTGGCAGGTTCCTTCCTTACGTCTGGAGGAGCAGGCAACAATCCCACATGGACACCTAATCCCGTCTGTGCCTCTCCCACCCTGGATCGCTTCCTTAAGTTCACCTCTACCTCGCCGACGACCGCATGTAATACCACCCTGGCCGAGGATGCAAATGCTCCGAATAGGATATGGAATGTAGATGGGGCGACAGCTCCCTTCAGTACCGACAAATTCTCTATTTATGCAGTTGGCGCTGCTCGATGGGCTGTGAATGGCTATTCCGCTATAGCTAATGGCGGTGGGGTCTATGGCTCAGCCTCCGGGGCAAATGGCATAGGTGTATCGGGAAATACTAATCAAGCAACGGGAATCGGAGTATATGGGACTAACTCAAATGCAGCTGGTACGGCAGGATACTTTGAAAACACAGCTGCAGCTGGCACAGGAGGAGGAGATGGCGTGATAGGGATTACCCATCAGTCAAGTGGGAATGGTGTATGGGCTATAACTGACCATCCTAATAGCTTAGGTGCCTTATGGGCTACCAATACAGCCTCACCTGGTACAGGGGGAGGAGTAGGCGCTGGCATATTCAGTCGCCAGCGAGGTGGGAGTGCATTAGCTGTAAATATGAGGAATGATGCACTCTTGCAAATAAACTACTATGCTAACACCGTAATTACCGCCATACACCAAGGTGGGACAGGACCTGCACCTGGTAATGCACCACCCGCAGGCATAGTAGCTGAGATAACCAGTGGAGACAATAATGCCCGAGCCATACTGGGACAGCATACGAGCGGTCCTACCACTGCAAATGCATATGCCGTAGTAGGCCTAATGGCTCGAGGCGCAAACTCTACGGGGCAAGCTATAGCGGTCTTAGGTCAAAATCAGCAGAATGGAACGGGAGACTGGGCTGTGTATGGTAATGGCTGGCTCGGGGCTACGAATAAGGCTTTTATAATAGATCACCCTCTTGACCCAGAGAATAAGTACCTACTCCATTTCACTGTGGAGGGGCCTGAAGCCTATAACCTGTATCGTGGGGTAGTAGTAACCGATGCGCAGGGGAGAGCAGAGGTGGAGCTTCCCGATTACTTTGACGCAGCTACAAAAGACCCTCAGTATATTCTCACCCCCATAGGTACTTTTGCCCAAGCTATCGTAGAGCAAGAGGTTTCTAATAACAAGTTTGTTATCAGGACAGACAAGCCGCATGTGAAAGTCTCTTGGGTAGTCATAGCCACGCGAGATGATCCCTACATGCGCTATTTCTGGAAGCCTACTGTCGCAGAAAAGAACCCCGACCATAAAGGCAAATATCTCGTGCCTCAGGTATATGGAAAAGGTCCTGAGTATGGTATCTTCCCCGGCCCTGTACCTGCTACAGAAGTCAGCCGAGATATGAAAGCCCTTGACCAGATGAAAGTATCCCCTAAGGTAAAGGACCTCAAGTAAAAGCTCGTCCGAGCTGTAAGTGGGCAGGGTAAGGTGGCGATAC
>JANWZJ010000047.1 GCA_025054525.1 Bacteroidia bacterium
AAGTACGGTCCTCTCCTTTCTCTTTATGAACTACAAGCGATTCCCGGCTTTACAGAGCAGACTTGGCAGATGCTTCGCCCTTTTATTACCGTGCGTCCTGCTACTACCTTAGACATAGGAGAAGGGCCCACACAAATCCCTTCTTTCCGTCAGATTGTTTCGCAGGGGCGCTTTACTTTCATTCAGCGGTTGCAGCAGAGCTGGGAGGCTTTTCATGAGGGGAGAGGCTGGATGCCCGAACCCCCTCTCAGTCAAGCCTTAGGGCCGCCGCAGCGACTTTATACCCGCCTTCAACTCCAAGCAGGCCCTTATTTCTCCGCAGCGCTGATTGGAGAAAAAGACCCGTATGAACCGCTTTTCTGGCGACCTGCTCAGCGGTATTATGGATATGATTTCGTCTCGGGGCATATAGCAATCGGCGAAATGGGTGAGCTCAAGCGGCTGGTCTTAGGGGATTTCATCCTCCAAGTAGGACAAGGGTTAGTCTTTGCTCGGGGATTGGGCTTCGGGAAAGGCGGCGAACCCATTCTCACCCTCAAGCAGCCCTCCTTCGGCCTGGTACCTTATACTTCCGTAAATGAGTACCAGTTTGGGCGGGGGGCTGCTGCTACGCTACAACTCTCGCCCCGATGGGAGCTTACCGCATTAGCCGCTCGCCAACGCCAAAGTGCTACCCTCGCAGACTCCTTGGACGAACTTCCTCGGGCTGCTACTCTTCTTCTCACCGGATTACATCGCACACCGAGTGAGTTTGCTCGCCGAGGCACCCTTCTGCAAGAGGGCTTGGGTGGTGTCCTTACTTGGCGCAAACGCTGGCATAGTGCCGGTTTCACCGCCTTATATCAGCGATTCACGCCCATGCTAGACCTCAGCACTAATGAGCCTTATCGCCTCTTCGCCTTCCATGGCAAAGAGAATTTCCTCTACAGCGGCTTTTGGGATTTCACTTTAGCCAATCTCAACTTCTTCGGAGAAGCAGCACAGAGCCGTTCGGGCGGCAAAGCTATTAGTAGTAGTATCATCGCAGCTTTACATCCTACCTTAGATGTAGCGCTACAACTTCGCCATTTTGATCCCCAGTTTCACTCATTTTATGCCTATACTTTTGCCGAGCGATCGTATGCTGTGCAGAATGAGCAAGGGATTTACTTAGGACTGCGGGTGCGTCCTACCCCGCGATGGGAGATTACGGCGTTTCATGACCTCTATCGCTTCCTCTGGTATCAATATCGCCTAAATACCCCTGCGGAGGGACACGAGAATCTTTTCCAGCTCACTTATACCGTCCGCAAGAAACTCCAAATCTACCTACGAGTGCGCCATGAGGTTCGTCCTTATAATGAGCCCGCAGAGCAAGCCGCTTCTCCTTTATACAGAACTATCCTGCATGCCCGTACGGCTATGCGGTTGCATGGCATGTATGAAATCCAGCCCAGTTGGCGGTATCAAACTAGGGTAGAGGTGGTACGCTACCATAGTGATACGCTCTTTTGGGGATATCTTTTTTACCAGGAGCTGCGATGGCAACCGCGTCCTCGCTGGAGTCTGGTAGTGCGGTGGGTGGGATATGCTATCCCCGATTATGATGCTCGGATTTACACTTTTGAGCCGATGCCTCCCACGACTTTTGCTATTCCCGGGTTTTATGGGGTGGGGCATAGGTACTTTTTGCTGCTCAAGGTTCAAATGAGCCGAGCTTGGACGCTATGGCTGCGCTGGGGAGAAAACACCTTCTACCTCCCAGTGGATAAGGAGCATCGTCGGGTGCAGGAAGCCCTTCTGCAAGTTCGCTATCAGATAGGCGGATAGGGTTGCTACCTTTGTGGTATGTGGCGCACTTTGGGAACGCTGCGCTTGCCAGAGTGGGAAAAGGCTGTCTTGGAAAAGTGGCAGCAGGAGCGCACGTTCCAGCGATCTATCCAACGGCGCGCAGAAGCGCCAGCTTATGTTTTTTATGAAGGTCCCCCTTCGGCTAACGGCAAGCCTGGCATCCATCATGTATTTGCCCGAACGCTCAAGGACTTAGTATGCCGCTACTGGACCATGCGAGGCTACCGGGTAGAACGCAAAGCCGGCTGGGATACGCATGGCCTCCCCGTAGAGCTTGCCGTAGAGAAAGAACTCGGCATTCGCAAAGGCGATATAGGTACAAAGATTTCCATCGCTGACTTCAACGCTGCCTGCCGAGAAGCCGTCATGCGCTACAAAAGCGCCTGGGATGAACTTACCCAGCGCATGGGATACTGGGTAGATTTAGACCATCCGTATATTACCTTTGAGGCTTCCTATATAGAAAGCGTATGGTGGCTACTCAAACAGTTTTATGAAAAAGGGCTTTTGTATAAGGGCTATGCTATTCAGCCGTATTCCCCTGCGGCGGGGACAGCCCTAAGCCAGCATGAACTCAACCTCCCCGGCGCTTACAAGTCCGTAAAAGACCCGTCTATCACTGTGCAGTTTCGCAGCCAAAAGGCAGCCGACCGATACTTTTTAGCTTGGACAACTACTCCTTGGACCCTTCCTTCTAATGCAGCTTTAGCCGTGCATCCCAACTTGCGGTATTTGGAAGTAGCTACTTTTCAGCCTTATACGAAAGAGCCTATACGAGTAATCTTAGCCGAAGCTGCCCTCCATCGCTACTTTTCCGCAGAGGGCGAGCACTTACCGCTTTCGCCAGATGAGGTAGACCTGCGTACTGGAAAATTACCCTACCGCATCCAGAAAATCTATACAGGGGAAGGGTTAGTAGGGGAACGCTATGAGCCCCTCTTTCGGTACGTAGAGCCTGAAGGAGAGGCTTGGCGAGTTATTCCGGCGGAGTTCGTCAGCACAGAAGAGGGTACGGGCATCGTGCATATAGCGCCGACTTTTGGGGCGGACGACCTCAAAGCCGCACGCCAACACAATATCCCTCCTATAGCAATTCGCAATGACCAAGGCCATCTTCTACCCCTCGTAGATAAAGAAGGACGTTTCGTAGAGCAAGTAAAGGACTTCGCAGGGCGTTACGTCAAAAACTATACCGATGATCCAGATTATCGCTCCGTAGATGAAGATATTGCAGCTTATCTCAAACAAAGGGGGCTTCTCTTCCGCAAAGAAACCTATGAGCACAACTACCCACACTGCTGGCGCACGGATAAACCTATACTTTACTACCCCATAGAGGCATGGTTTATTCGCACTTCTGCTTTACGAGAGAAGCTCGTAGCCCTCAATCGTACGATAGCATGGTATCCTCCCGCTATTGGGGAAGGACGGTTTGGCAACTGGCTGGAAAATGTAGAGGACTGGAACCTCTCGCGTTCTCGCTATTGGGGCATACCGCTACCCATCTGGCGTACAAAAGATGGTAAATATGAAAAATGTATCGGTTCTTTCGCAGAGCTAAGAGCAGAAGTACAAAAGGCTATTCAAGCTGGACACATGCAGGAGAATCCTTTGGAGAGTCCCGAGTTTGACCCTCATCGCCCTTATGTAGATGCCATCGTGCTGACAGCGCCAGATGGTTCGCCGATGTACCGAGAGCCCGAAGTGATAGATGTATGGTTTGACTCGGGGGCTATGCCTTACGCCCAACTTCATTATCCTTTTGAAAATAAAGAGGCTTTCAAGCAGAACTTCCCCGCCGATTTCATCGCCGAGGGCGTAGACCAAACGCGGGGGTGGTTCTATACGCTCCATGTCATCTCAACTGCTCTTTTTGACAGCGTAGCCTTCAAGAGAGTTTTAGTAAATGGGCTAGTTTTGGACAAGGACGGAAATAAAATGTCTAAGCGCCTCGGAAATGTTGTAGACCCCTTCGCGCTCATGGAAAAATACGGGGCTGATGCTACTCGCTGGTATTTAGTGAGTCATGCAGCCCCCTGGGAGAATGTGCGCTTTGATGAAGCGAAACTCGCCGAAAAAGTACGCACTTTCTGGGGCACTCTGCATAATGCATACGAGTTCTTTGCCTTATATGCAGGCATAGATAACTATACTCCCCAGCCCCTTCCTCCGTTGGAGGAGCTCTCGCTTATAGACCAGTGGATTCTGAGCAGCACCGAAACGCTAACCCTTCAAGTGAAAGCAGCTTATGAGAGCTATTTCCCCACGCAAGCGGCTCGGCTCATAGAGGATTTTGTCATAGAAAAGCTCTCTAACTGGTATATTCGGCTTAATCGTCGCCGTTTCTGGAAGGGTGAGAAAGACCAAGACAAATGGCATGCTTTTACTATCCTGCGGTATGCTTTATTGCGGGTCGCGCAGCTTATGGCCGCCATAGCTCCTTTTTATGCAGAGCTTCTCTGGCAAAACTTGGGTGAAAAAGATTCGGTGCATGTGAGCGATTTCCCCGAAGCGAATGAAGCGTTTCGGGATGAGGGGTTAGAAGAGCGGATGGAACGGGTGCGGCGTTTGGCTTCGCTCCTACATAGCCTGCGCAAAAAAAGTGGGGTTCGGGTGCGCCAGCCGCTCCCCCAAGCTCTACTGCCGGGCAGTTATCAGACTTGGCTGGCCCCTTTCCAAGACCTTCTGCTACAAGAACTCAATCTCAAAGCCATCACTTACTTAGATGACCATAGTGAGGCAGTGCGCTATGAACTGCGCCCCAACTATCGTCTATTAGGACCTGAACTGGGGGCTCACATACCTGCTTTCGCTTCCTTCTTGAAGAGCCTGTCCCAAGCAGACATCCTGCGAGCCATGCAGGAAGGCGGTCTCTCGTGGGAAGGGCGCTACTTCCCTATGGAACAGTTAGAACTGCGCGCCACAGCCCTCCCAGGCTGGCTGCATGCCGCCGAGGGCGGACTCACCGTAGCTCTGGATACGCGCATTACCCCAGCGTTAGAGCGGGAAGGCTGGGTACGAGAACTAGTACATCACATCCAGCTCGCCCGAAAAGCCGAGGGTTTGGCTGTTACCGATCGCATTAACCTAAGCCTGTATCTACCTGCATCTTACCGACAGGCTATAGAACCTTATTCTACCTTCATAGTACAAGAAACCTTGGCTACCTCGCTCCACTGGCTGGATGCGCCACCTTCGGGAAATTCTATTAACTTTCTGGACACCACATCCCTTCACATTCAAATCCAAAAAGCCTATGAACACGCCTGAGAAAAATCGTTATACTGCGGAGGAACTCGCAGAGTTTAAAGCCCTTATTCTCCAAAAGCTGGAAGAAGCTGAAAATGAATACCGCCGACTCAAGGAAAGCCTAAAAGAACTGATTTCGGCGGCGGAGGACCAATATCGCACGGGTGAATACCTAACCGCAGAATATGCAGAGAAAGTCCAGTTGGAGCGCCTGCTTCAGCATACCGCCAAGTATATAGATGCGCTCAAACGCGCCCTGATTCGCATAGAGAATGGGACGTATGGTATCTGCAAGGTTACAGGTAAGCTAATTCCGAAGGAGCGTTTGCGCATCGTGCCTGTGGCAGAGACGATTGTAGAAGTCAAAGACAAGCGTCATTCGTGAAGTCGCACTGGCGCTTCCTGAGCATAGCGGGGTTCGTTCTTCTCATAGACCAAGCTACGAAGCTCTTTGTCAAACTCCATTATCCGCTTGGACATGAAATACCCTGGGTAGGGAGTTGGCTCAAGCTGCATTTCGTAGAAAATCCAGGGGCTGCTTTCGGACTATCTCTGAGCGGGTTTCTTCAGGAAAGTCCCTCGGATGCTACCTCTAAGATTCTCTTGGCTTCTCTCTCTATTCTTATTACGGCGGGCATAGGGTATTACTTCTGGCAAGCGGTGCCTGCAGAGCCCCGAATGGCTATTCCAGCCGGATTGATTGTAGGGGGGGCTGTCGGGAATCTGATAGACCGCATCTTCTACGGTGTCCTTTTCGCGTCTATTAATAGCTATGAAGGGGGCTGGTTTCAAGGGCATGTCGTGGACTTTATCTATGTAGATTTATGGCAAGGGGTCGTACCCGAATGGGTACCCCTCTGGGGCGGTGAGTATTTGGCGCTATGGCCGGTGTTTAACGTAGCCGATAGCTGTATTACGGTGGGAGTCCTATGGCTTTTGCTGCAAAATCTTCTAAACAAGGCATTCGTGCCGAGGACTGGGGCTTCATAGCCTACGCCGAAGCGTGGGAGCGCCAGCGCCAGCTCGTGCAGCAGGCGATTGCAGACCTCTCTACCTGGCAAGACCGACTTATTCTATGTGAGCATCCTCCTGTGATCACCTTAGGGCGAAATGCCCATCCCGAACATATCCTTCTACCCTCCTCCCTCCTCCAAGAAAAAAATATCCCCGTGTATGCCATAGAGCGTGGAGGCGATGTAACTTATCATGGGCCTGGGCAGTTAGTGGGTTATCCTATTTTATGGCTGGAGCGCTATAGAGCAGATGTAGGATGGTATATGCGCTCGTTAGAGGAAGTGCTCATTCGGACGCTGAATGATTGGGGGCTGCGAGCCGAGCGTATTTCCGGCTTGACAGGCGTATGGCTCCAGAATCCCCCCCGAAAAATCGCCGCGATGGGCGTCAAACTCACACGCTGGGTCTCCATGCATGGCTTCGCGCTGAATGTAAATACAGACCTTACAGGCTTTTCATGGATAGTGCCCTGCGGCATTCAAGACAAAGCCGTAACTTCTATGCATATAGAGTTGGGGCACCTCCTCTCTGTTGAGACGGTCAAACAGCAAGTGATAGCGCATTTCTCAGAGGTCTTCGAGGTACCAGTGATACGACAGGCTGTAAGCTGAGATGGAAGTAGCAGTTTTCTTCTTTTATACAGGATTAGCTGTACTGGTAGGCTTAGGGGGACTGATAGTGCGTAGCCTAATAGGCAAGCGACGCTCTCCTTCGGCTCAGCCCTACGAATGCGGTGAGAAGCCGCTACACGAGCCATATGTGGGCTTCCTCTGGCCGTATCTTAGGCTGGTGATTCTCTTGCTGGTATTAGAAGCTGAAGTGCTACTGGCTCTACCCTGGGTCTGGGTTCATAGACAAATTGCCGGTGCTGTTTTCTGGATAGAGCTTACCGCATTAGTTTTGCCCTTAGCGGTTCTGTATGGGTATGCCCTTAGGCAGGGGTGGCTGGTGCCTCGTTCTCCGAAGAAGGCTTGGACGCTTTCCCCCCCTTATCAGCACCTGAATGCTTATTTGACTTCGCTGGGGCCAAAACCATCGTCATATTCTTCCCATCCAGCTTCGGAGGAGACTCCACCTTCGCCAGATGCGCTAACCGTTCCGCAAACTCCTTCAGCAGACGCTCCCCAAACTCCGGATGGACAATACTCCGCCCCCTGAAAAATACAATCGCCCGAATTTTATTCCCCTCTTGTAGGAAATTCTCTGCATGCCGCACCTTGAAAGCCAAATCGTGGTCGTCTGTATAGGGGCGAAACCGAATTTCCTTTACCTCTATCTGGTGAAGTTTTTGCTTGGCCTCCTTGGCTTTCTTTTTCTGCTCAAAGCGCAGCCGAGAATACTCAATAATCCGGCACACAGGGGGTGTGGCTTGAGGGGCTACTTCTACTAAATCCATGCCGCGTTCCTCAGCCATCCGCAGCGCTTGCTCTATAGGATAAATCCCATTAAGCTCTGGGGGGTCCATCCCCACAATCCTAACCTCGGGAGCATCTATCTCCCGGTTGATGCGATATTGATTCTCTTTACTCACTGCGCCGAATTTAGCTGCTTTTCAGTCTCCATAGAGACTTTGAGCGAGAACCTCCCCCGTTAAGAAGAAGAAAGTCGGTGAGTTCTCCGCAGAGCTAATCACTGAAAAACTTTTTCGCTGCCGTCCCACTTTATGGGCGGTGTTGAAGGCTACTTCTACGGGCAGGGAGTCGCCAGGAGCTATTGCACGTTTCTCCCATGAGAGTACAGAACAGTTGCAGCTTGGCTTGATATCTTGGATTTGGACTGGGGATTTTCCCTCGTTGATTAGTAAAAAGCGAGCTTTGATTAAGGTGCCTTGGGTCGTTTGCCCGAAATTTTGTTCTGCGGGCTCTATGCGCAAGCGCCCGCTCTGAGACCAGCCGATACACCCTATCGCTAAGAAAAGGAATGCCCGGTACATCACACAAAGCAAAATAAGCAAAAATCATGCCTCCATCGGTAGGGTGAAGTAAAAAGTAGTGCCTTTCCCTACTTGGCTTTGCACCCAGACTTTTTCGTTGTGAGCTTCTATGAGCTTGCGCACAATAGAAAGCCCCAATCCCGTCCCTCCACTTTGACGAGCTCGGCTTTTGTCCACCCGATAAAACCTGTCAAAGATATAAGGCAAATCTTTCTCCGGAATCCCCGGCCCTGTATCTTGAATGCACACTTGGACCTTTCGCAATTCGGGGAGGGGTTTCCATTGTATGCGAATTTTTTGCCGCTCGGGACTGTACCGAATAGCGTTTTCTAAGAGATTCTTGAAAATATGGTAGAGGGCAAAAGGGTCCGCTTCCACGCGCACATCATGAAGTTCATGCGGAGGACGCTCCAACCCCACTCCTTTACGAGCCGCTAACGGCTCTAGCTCTTCCCATACTTGCTGTAGAAGCCCATAAAGCAGCACAGACTCGCGCTGAATAGTCCAACCTCCCCCTTCTATCTGAGCCAGCAGAAGAATGTCTTGGACCACACCTTGCATGCGTTGGACTTGTTGGAGGGATTTCTCTAAGAAATGGAGAGCTATTGCTTCTTTCCATGCGCCTTGGACTAAGGTATCCAAATAACCTAATAAGATATTGAGGGGAGTTTTGAGTTCATGCGAAGCATCCGCCAGCAGAGCTAGCGCTCGTTTCTCTGCATGTTCTCGGTGCTGCTGCGAGTGCAAGAGATAAAGAAGCTGACTTTGCCAATCTGCCGAGCCCAGTAACCGCTGTAATTCTTTTTCCAGCTTTCTGCGTTGGTAGTATTGCCACAGCCCCCAAGCTAGGGCGACTATGGTTAGCCAGAGAAGGGCAGCCCCCCACCCGCTCACAAACGAGAAAGGAGCTCCTTCTTCTTCGCCTCAAACTCTTCTTCGGTGAGGATGCCTGCGTTTTTGAGTTCTGCCAGTTCTTTGAGGGTTTGGAGGATTTGGGCGCGCTCTTCGGCTGAAGCCTTGCCGCTCGCTGCCCCGCTTTGTGCGGATTGCATTTGCTGGGCCATTTGCAGGCCCATGCTCATCTCTAACGCCGAACGCGCCAAACCCCCCGCCCCACTGCCTTCTTTTTCCATCGCCTGCCCCGCTTGAAACTGCAAAAACTTCGCCATGTCCTGCACCTCTTGGGACATGCCCACCTTCCGGCGCAGCTTGCGCAGTTCCATGTCCTGCTCCAACAGTTGTTTCTGCACCTCCTCGGGCAGCGTTACACTCTCTACCAAAAACCGAGTTAGCTCCAAACCCACCCGCCCAAACTCCGGCTGAAGCAGCGGTAAAAGCACATCCCCCAACTCATTCGCTTGCGCGTTGATTTCGGCGAGGGTTTTGCCGCTTCGCTTGAGCGCGTTGGAAAAATGCGTAACTACTAAACTGCGAAAACCCCCTTCTAAAAACTCATCTACTTTCAGCACGGGGTCCGTGCCCGCAAACTCCCGGAAAAAAGTCGCCGCTTCCCGAATCTTCATCGCAAAGGTGCCAAAAGCCCGTAGGGGTACTAAACTGAGTTCGGGGTCTTGTACCATAACGGGTTGGGCCGTACCCCAGCGCAACCCCTGAAACTCTCGGGTGGAGACAAAATATACATCTACTTTGAAAGGGGACTCAAACCCATACTTCCAGCCCTTTAGATCGCTGAGGATAGGCATGTTGCGGGTCGTCAGCTCGTGGCGACCAGGTCCGTAAACATCCGCAATCTTTCCTTCATTCACTAAGATGGCGACTTGAGACTCGCGCACCGTGAGTTGAGCACCCATCTTGATTTCCCTATCTTCATCCGGAAACTTCCAAATCAGCGTGTCACGCGTCTCATCCACCCACT
>JANWZJ010000048.1 GCA_025054525.1 Bacteroidia bacterium
ATTTTTTCGGGGTAAACAAAATATTCTTTTTTTTTTTTTTTGGTGGGGGGGGGGGGGGGGCCCGCGCCTACGGCGCTGCCCAGCCCCCTCGCCCTTTAAAACAATTCCCCTATCTCCAATCCATCGGCATTCCTTAGCCGCAAACAACTCTTCTCCCCCACCATAGGTCTATCCGCCATAGTAAGGGCCGCTTTCCCTCCTTCGCTTACGCTTTCTACCTTTATTGAAGCGACTTAGAAGAGCGGCTACCTTTGAGAATCTCCTCTAACAGTCCCTCAGGGGTTTTCCCCAGATTCGCTAAGGAAGCCCGCACCTCATCAGCCAACTCATGCTCTGGATAATGGCTTAGAAAGTCCTCATAGAGCCTGCGAGCCTGCGTGGTATCGTAGAGCATATTTTCGTAGATAAATGCTTCGTAGAATAACGCTTTGGGAGCAAGGGGGCTTTTCTTGCGGAACTGGGTATCTATTCGTCGCAAATATCCTACAGCCGTACGGGGATCATCAAAGTAAGTGGCGTTGATTTCAGCTATTTCTAAGAGCATGTGGGGTACTTCAAGGTGATTGGGATATTTTTGAACGAAAGCCTCTTCTGCTCGGACTAAGTCTAATGCCAGATTCAAGAAGCGACCGCTCTTCGGTCCTTCGGTGTTTAGCGTTCGGCGCATTTCCTTCTGGAGCTGCTCTATGCGGTCTAACTCAGGCAAGCGGGGACTACAGGCCCAAACAAGGAGAGACTTAGCGAGTAAAAGCGGCAGCCACCTCCGATAAAGCATAAGTCTGCTGGGTGTGCTGGATGAGGTCTTTGAGTTGGACTTGATGATGAAGCTCCTCTTGTTTGCCTACTACAGCGACCCAGCGCAAGCCCCTACGCTGGGCATATTCCAACTGCTTGCCGAGTTTGCGAGGAGAGGGATAAGCAAAGGCTGCCACGCCCTGCGCATGGAGAGTCTCTACTACTTTCTGGATATAAGTGGGGGAGGCATCTATCCACGCTACCAGTACAGCTTGAGGGGAACGTTCTTCCGACTCAGGTAACAAGGTTAGAATACGCTCTATACCAAACGAAAGCCCCATCGCTGGTAAGTCAGGCCCTCCGAAATCAGCAATTAGATTACCATAAGCACCTCCAGCTGCGATGCTGCCTATTCCACTGCCAGGTAGACGCACCTCATACACATAACCTGTGTAGTACTCTAAGCCGCGTGCCAATGTAGAGTCCCACCGAACCGCCAAAACTTCATCCGGTTTTTCTATTTCTGAGCGGAGAGCCTCTATCTCTTCCTCTGGTATCTCAAGCCGCAGAAGCTCTTTTTGAACTCGTTCCGAAAAGTTTTCTTCGGGATGTAGCCATGGAGGCAGAATGACTTGTTGGGCTTGAAAAAGGTTTCGTACGGCTTCCCACCCAATTTTATCGGCTTTATCTATGTGACTGCAGAAAGCAGCGAAGGAGTTACGCCAGGAAGCCTGACGGGCCGCTTCCTCTAAAAGGAAACGGTGATTGAGATGGAGTACTGCACCTTTGATGCCCAGAGTTTGGAGACCTTCACGAGCGATAACTATCATTTCTAAAAGCGGAAGGATGCCCTCCGCTCCTACGATATCTACATCACACTGGTAGAATTCCCGAAAGCGACCACGCTGAGGGCGATCTGCGCGCCATACAGGTTGAATCTGATAGCGCTTGAAGGGGAAAACTAATTCTCCTGCATGTTGGGCGACCCAGCGAGCCATAGGAACGGTCAGATCATATCGCAGTGCTTTCTCCGTGATATATGGGAGAAGAGTACGAGCCTGCTTGCGAGCCTCTTCAGGCACCTCGGCAAGAAAATCACCTGAATTCAGAATGCGGAAAAGGAGCTTGTCTCCCTCCTCGCCGTATTTACCCAACAGAACGGAGAGCAGTTCTACTGCCGGCGTCTCCAGCGGTTCGTAGCCAAACCGCTCAAATAGGGCCGAGAGCTTGGCAAATACCTCTCTACGCCTGCGTACCTGGACAGGCGAAAAATCCCGAAATCCCGAGGGTAAAGCAGGCTTAATCTTACTCTTCGCCGCTCCGAGCGACACTTTCTGCTTTTGCTGCCTCTATGCCTTCCCGAATAGCCGCTGTAATAACGCCCGAGATAAGCTCTATGGAGCGTGTAGAGTCATCATTTGCAGGAATGGGATACACTACAGCGGTAGGGTCAGCATTCGTATCTACCATGGCAATCGTAGGGATATTAAGGCGCTGGGCTTCAGCCACCGCAATCGCTTCCTCTACAATATCTACGATGAAAACCGCAGCAGGTGGGAAATGGGGCATCTTAGCAATCCCCCCTAAGAAACGCTCTAACTTCTCTTTTTCTCTCAGCTTCTGCAAGCGTTCTCGCTTAGAGATTTTCTCAAAGGTACCATCACGCATCATGCGCTCCACCGCCTCCATCTTCGTAATAGAACGGCGTATAGTTTTGTAGTTAGTCAGCATGCCGCCCAACCATCGCTCTGTTACATAGGGCATACCCACTGACTCAGCCATTTCTTTGAGGATTTCACGTGCTTGCTTCTTCGTACCTACATACAATATAGCGCGTCCCTGCCGAGCGATTTCTCGGACGGCACGAGCCGCTTCCTCTAAAAGCCGCTGAGTCTTGAGCACATCTATGAGATGAATCTTGTCTTTCTCCAAGAAGATGTAAGGTCGCATGCGAGGATTCCAGCGGCTACGCAAATGCCCCAAATGAACCCTGGCTTCCAATAACTCTTCTACAGAGGGTATCACCATAAGCCTATCGCTTGGAGAATTGAAAACTTTTCCGAGCTTTTTTATGTCCGTAGTGCTTTCGCTCTACTTTTCGGGCATCCACGGTAAGCAGGCCTGCCTTGCGTAAGAAAGCATGATTTTCCTCTCGCATACGCACTAATGCTCTGGCTATTGCCAAACGCAGAGCCTCCGCTTGCCCTTTGATGCCACCGCCCTCCGCATAAACCACAATATCATATTGATTCACTCTCGCTCCTACCGCCTCAAACGGCTTGAGAATCTCTAACTGATATATCTCCGAAGGAAAGTACTCTTTCCATGGACGACGATTAACCTGGAAGGTGGCTTCGTTGGTGAGAGCAGCGCGCATGTAAAGCCGAACTATCGCTGTTTTGCGCCTGCCTATGGCATGCGTGTAACCTATAAATGCGGGATTCATAAGGCAGGAATGGGTTTAGGTTTCTGTGCTTGATGAGGATGGGAAGGGCCTGTATAGATAAATAGATTGCGCAGCATGCGAGCCTGCAGGCGATTTTTTGGGAGCATTCCCTTGACTGCATGCCAGATAATCCGCTCTGGCGAAATATGATGAATGGGAATGACCCGCTGACCCCCAGGATAACCCGTGTGCTTTATGTGAACTTTTTGTTTGAGCTTTTTGCCTGAGAGAAGTACTTTTTCTGCATTAATCACGACTACGGCAGCGCCTAAGTTCCACTGGGGAGCGAAATTCACCTTATGCTTGCCTCGCAGATAGTAAGCGACACGGCTGGCAAGCCGCCCTAAAGGCACATCTGCCGCATCTATGAGAAGCCATTCCCGCACTTGCGTTTGAGGAGGGGTCATGGGCGTGCGGTACAGGGGCAATCGTACTTTCACAGAGCGCAAAGGTATAAAATCTCATCCAGAGTTAGACGAAGAATAAAGCACTTACCGACTCGTGTCTATGAATATTCTGCAGGGCTCGGGCAAATACAGGAGCCACCGAAAGAACGGTGATTTTATCGGACCTTTGGCGGAGGGGAATCGTGTCGGTAACGATAAGTTCAGTGAGGGGAGACCTAGCTATTCGCTCGTAGGCAGGCCCAGACAGGACCGCATGCGTCACACAAGCCCGAACCGACAAGGCTCCCTCTTCCATGAGGAGACTCGCCGCTCGTTCCAAAGTACCTGCTGTATCTACCAGATCATCTACAATAAGTGCATGCCTGCCCCGCACCTCCCCGATAAGGCGCATGGAGCGCACTTGATTCGGCTGGGTACGATACTTATCCACCAGCGCTAACTCTGCGTGAAGATGACGAGCGTACTTGCGAGCTCGGGAGGTACCCCCCGCATCCGGCGAAACAACAACTAATGGTTCCAGCTTGAGCTGCTGGATATAAGGAATATGTACGATAGAAGCCTCTAAGTTATCCAGGGGAATATCAAAGAATCCTTGGATTTGCCCAGCGTGTAAGTCGATGGTGAGTACCCGAGAGGCACCTGCCGCTTGGAGGAGATTGGCGATGAGCTTAGCGCCGATAGAAACGCGTCCTTCTTCCTTACGGTCTTGGCGCGCATACCCATAATAGGGAATAACGGCTGTGATAGTTTCGGCGGAGGCACGCCGAGCCGCATCTAAGAGTAAAAGCAGTTCCACGAGGTGGTCCGCAGGGGGATGAGTAGACTGAATGAGGCAAACGTGCGCCCCGCGAATAGACTCCTCATACTTGGGCATCATTTCCCCGTCTGAGAAGCGCTGAAGTGTCAAACGACCCAAAGGTTGTCCGTATGCCTCCGCTACCCTCTGAGCAAACTCCTGCGAAGCGGAGCCTGCGAATATCTTGATAGGGGCGTCCCCCACACTCGTTGCCCGGGGAGGATTCGAACCCCCACACGCAGACCCAAAATCTGCTGTCCTACCGTTAGACGACCGGGCAGAGCGCCCCAAAATTAAGCGCTTTTGGACAAATCCAAACCTCCCTCCCCCCGAAGTGCCTTCCTGGCCCTGTGGAATTTTCTACCTTTGGCAAGGGTGCGTCGCATCATCATCGCCATAGATGGATACGCCGCCACGGGAAAAAGCACAACAGCCCGAGGGGTTGCCGAGTATTTAGGATATCTACACATTGACTCAGGAGGAATGTATAGAGCAGTCGCATGGCATCTCTGGCGAAAAGGATTTCGTCACCTTTCTCCCACCCTCACCCCAGAAGCCCTTTCCGATTTCGCCCTCCACTTAGAGGGCAGAGGAAGGGAAATGGAAGTATATGTAGGCCAACAACTGCTCAAAGAAGAACTTTATCTACCAGAAATAAGTCGTTTTGCCAGTGAGGTGAGCACTTTGAGTTGGATACGGGAACGGCTGGTCGCCGAACAACGGCGACTTGGCACCCGAGGCGGTGTCGTCATGGATGGCAGAGATATAGGCACAGTTGTTTTCCCTCAAGCAGAACTCAAAGTATTTATGCAGGCCAGCTTAGAAGCCCGAGTGGAGCGCCGTTACCAGGAACTGTGCACCCGAGGAATTGCTATTACCCGGGATGAAGTCCAGAAAGAACTCTTGGAACGGGACTACCGCGATGAGACCCGTTCTATTAGCCCCCTACGCAAAGCACCCGATGCTCGTATTTTAGACACTACTCATCTCACTATCCCAGAACAAATAGACATCGTGGTATCCTGGGCACGCAGCTTGATTATCGCACCGACCCTTCCCTGAAACTGCTTATATTTGACCTAAGTGAAGCCGACAGTTACGATTAGCTCTGCTTCGGGGTTTTGCTTCGGGGTAGTATATGCCGTAGAAATGGCAGAAAAGTATCTAGAAAATCATTCCCGATTGCACTGCTTGGGGGATATCGTGCATAATGATGAAGAGGTCCGCCGCTTGCAGGCAAAAGGGCTGCGAATTATCAGCCACGAAGAGCTACCCAAGCTCCGAGGCGAAACGGTATTGATTCGTGCGCATGGCGAACCGCCTGAGACATATGCACTGGCGCTTCAACATGGGGTGAAGCTCTTGGATGCTTCTTGCCCGGTTGTCCTCAAACTCCAAAACCGGCTGCGCGACATAGACCAGCCTGAAACTCAGATTGTACTGTTAGGCAAGCTGGGACATCCCGAGGTAATAGGTTTGGTAGGACAAATAGAACATGCTAATCTTTTCGTTGTGGAGAAGCCGGAGGATGTAGATACGCTACCGCTCTTTCCTGAGCGGCCCACTTACCTTTTCAGCCAAACAACTAAAGCTCCCGTCCTCTTCGCAGCGGTGGCAGAGAAGATTCGGCAGCGGGTGCCTAATACAATTATTGCTGACACGCTCTGCCGTCAAGTCTCTAACCGAGAGCCCCACCTTGCTGAATTTGCTCGTGGTCAGGACGTGGTGATTTTCGTCGCAGGTAAAAAAAGCTCTAATGGCAAGTCTCTTTTCTCTATCTGTCATCAAGCCAATCCTCGCAGTTATTACATCTCGTCGCCTGACGAGATAGAGTGGCAGTGGTTAGAAGGGGCACAACGAATAGGAATAGCCGGAGCTACATCTACGCCTCATTGGCTACTTCAGCAGGTCAAAGCGCACATAGAAGCTCACTACGAGCGTGCTGTGGTATAAGGTGGGATTACTGGGCATCGCATGGGCACAAATCGCAGGGGGCTGGAGTTATGATTTCCTGCACATTGCTCCTACGGCACGCAGTGCTGCTCTGGCAGGTATAGCTTTCCCTGGCGATTCGGACCCTGCCAGTGCCACCCAAAACCCCGCCCTCTTACGCCCCACTGCCCACCGATTCTTCCACCTAACTCTCCAACCTTACTTAGCGGATATCCTTCATAGCGTGCTTACTTACACTTACGACCGTCCCACGCTGGGCACTTTCTGGGCAGGACTTCAATACATGGGGTATGGCGAGTTCCGAAGAACCGATGAAGTCGGCAATAGCTATGGGACTTTTTCGGCTTATGAGGGAGCCCTGATGGGAGGCATCGTGCGCCACTTCGGCAAATGGCACGCAGGTATGAACCTCAAACTGCCTTTCTCCCTACTTGGTGTAGAATCTTATCATCGCTTCGGCATAGCTACCGACATAGGCATCCTATACGAAGATACCAGCAAAGGGATTGCTGCTACTTTTCTTTTGCGCAGTGCAGGCACCGAGCTTTACCGCACGCGCGCCCGCTCTTTCTCCCAGCCCTTTCCCACTACACTTCAAACAACCTTCAGTTATAGAGTACCCCATGCTCCTTTCCGAGTGCATATAGGGATTATTCATTTGGAGCGGTGGAGAATGGCATTCAACGATCCCCTGCAACCCGTTCGCTACGACTTATCTGGTAATCTTCTCGCCCCCCCTCCACCCAAATGGACAGAACATCTCTTCAGACACTTCATCGTAGGGGTGGAAATGCTGCCAGAAAAACTCATCACCCTGCGAACAGCCTATCACGTACAGCGCCGAAGAGAACTCAACCCCAAAGGGACAACGAGCTTCGGGGGTATGAGTTTCGGAATAGGCATCAAAGGAGGACAGTGGCGATTAGATTATGCCTATAGCCTTTTTTTCACCCGAGCAGGTGCGCACACTATTTCTTTAGCCGTGCGTCCCTTCCGTGCTTCCTGAATGGAGGAAATCTCCGCTCTCATAGCCTTGCTGGAAATGGAAGGGGTGGGGTCAGCCCACTGCCGCTCTCTGCGCCAAAAATGGGGTAGCTTAGCTCAGCTCTGGCATCTCCCCAAAGACGCCCCTTTATTTCTCCAGCCTCACCTCCCTAAGCTATCCACCCTCCGAGCAAAAGCCCTATCTATCATAGAATCCTGCGAAAAAATAGGGGTTCAAATAGTACCTTTTTGGCACAAAGATTTCCCGATAATTCTGCAACATTCCCCCCAGCCTCCCGCTCTGCTCTATGTAAAGGGCACACTCCCTCAATCCCACAGGATATATGCTGCCGTGATAGGTACGCGTAGGCCTTCCCCTTACGGCATGCAAGCAGTCGTACATTTTACCGAAACTTTCGTTCAAGCAGGATTGGGTATCATCAGCGGTCTGGCGTACGGCATAGATGGACAGGCTCATCGCACTTGTTTAGCTGCGGGGGGACATACTGTTGCCGTATTAGCCCATGGACTGGACCAAATCTATCCCCCCGCCCATAGGCAGCTTGCCGAGGATATCCTGGCGAAAGGAGGCGGTTGGGTCAGCGAATATCCTCCGGGTACGCCCGTACACCCCCTCCGCTTTCCACCTCGGAACTGGCTCATGGTGCGCTTGAGCCAGTTCACGGTGGTGATAGAGTCCCGGGAGAAAGGGGGCGCCATGTTCACCGCTCGGGCTGCCTTAGAAGCAGGGCGCTCAGTATATGCCGTCCCCGGTAGTATTTTCTCCCCTACTTCTCAGGGGACACATGAGCTCATCGCTAAACATATCGCCCAGATCGCCTCTTCCCCTCAGATGGTTTTGCGAGAAATAGAACATGTTGCCTCTCATTTGCCTCTTATTCCCGCTTCTCCTTCTCCTCTACCTGAGGGGCCCGTAGAAGCCCAAATTTACCAGTTCTTGGAGGAAGGTCAGCGCCACATAGATGAAATTTTAGCGCATACAGGTCTCCCTATTGGGCAGTTACTTTCCGTATTAGTACGCATGGAGGTGGCGGGATGGATCCAGCAGAAACCGGGAGGTTTCGTGCTGCGCCTCATACCTCCAAGTGCCATATCCGAATAAGCCCATCATCGCTGGCGGAAGCTAAACTTTCCTCGTTTATCCAGACCAGTGCATTTACACTGCGCTTATGTCCAGAGAGCGAAAGGATTTTTCTTCGTTTCTGAATATCCCATAGGTGTATGAAGTGGTCTCGTCCTCCTGTGGCTAATATCATTCCAGAGCGATGCCACGCTAATGCATTAAGCCCCCACTCATGGGCTTTATGCTCCCATAGCAGTTCTAAATTAGGAGTCCATAGTTTGAGTACCCCTGCTTTATCTCCTGTGGCCAGGAGAGTACCCTGAGGGGAGAAGAAAACTTGAAAGATAACGTCCTTATGTGCAGGAATTTGTCGGATTATGCGCTGCTGCTTGCGATGGATTTCATATAATATGCCATCTCGTCCCGCACATAGAAAGTGCTCTCCATCTGGCGTAAGTATAAACGTACGCAGCCCTGCTTCAGAAACTAAAATATCAGCATATGGGATGCTCTCCCCTGTATTCCAGTAGAGGAAGCGCCCGTCTCTGCCTGAACTCCAACCTTCTGGGTCTGTAGGGTGCGAGTATAATCCGAAGACACTACTGGTGTGCGCTTTCACTGCGCGGCGGAGCTGGGAAGCAGCTAAGTCTAATACATAAACTGTGCCCGAACTTTCACCCACATATAAATGCCGAAGCGAAGCAATCCAGTGCAACGCATAGATGGCGTTGGGGGTTTTAGCTACAGCTTGAGCATGCTTACCACTAATACAAGACCAAGCCGCCACTAATCCATCCGCACCACCTGAAAATAACTTTTTCGCCTTCGAGTCGCACGCCAAGGCATACACGGGTCCGCTATGACCAGGCAGGTCCCACTCGCCTATAATCCGCACATTCGCATAAACAATATCCTGCTTATATTTGTCTAATGCCAAATGCCTTTTGGATAGTGCTACTGATAGGTGCTATGTGGCTTGGCGATTGTCAGGCACAGAGAAGAAGCACTGCACGCTCCGAGCTTAAAGATAGCCTTTATCTCAAAATCAGCCGCACTGGCTGCTACGGACGCTGTCCGATTGACGCAGTGGAATTACTGCCCGGCGGTAAAGTACGTTATCACGGTATTCGCTTCGTAGCGCGAATGGGCATCTATGAGCGCAAACTCTCTCCTGACGAGCAAAAAGAAGTACTCTCCCTTTTCCAGCAAGCTGACTTCGGGAAATACCAAGAGCTATATGATGAGCTGGGGGCTACCGATTTACCGGCTGTGGTAGTAGAATATCGCCACAAGGGTTTCTCCAAAAGAATTGTTTGTCGCACAGGCTGCCCCGATGAGCTACCTAAGAATATTGAGCAGTTGCGCGGCTTGCTGGCGGAGAAAGGTAACTTCCAGAAGATAGCCGGTTCTGAAGAGGAAAAATCTCCTAAAGATGAATAA
>JANWZJ010000049.1 GCA_025054525.1 Bacteroidia bacterium
GAATCCATTTTGAGCCGTTCACTCAGACGCCGCATGCGATTGTATTCAGGGCCATCCCCTATCATTATTAGTTGGAATGGCGGTGCATAGGGGCGAAGGGCTGCCAAAGTCTCTAAGAGCCTATCTATACGCTTGATGGGCACCATGCGCCCTATCCAGCCTATCAGATACACGCCTTTTTCGCCTCCCCACTCTTGACGGAGCTGCTGTACCTTTTGCACATCATACTCTTGAAGCCGCTCTAAGGGAAAGCCCAACTGAATCACCGATACTTTCCGAGCGGGAGCGATTCGGAACTTCTCCACGAGGTCTCTACGCTGGGTCTCACTAATCGCAATGATACGGTGCGTGATCCACCCCAAGCTACGCTCTATCCAGCGATAGAGTTGGGAGCGCCGACGCGAAAAGTAGCCCTCAAACGAGTGCCCATGATACGTGTGAATGCGAATAGGCACACCTGCAAGCCATGCAGCCACTCTCCCAACCGCACCCGCCTTAGCTGTGTGGGTATGCACAATATGCGGTTTCCACTGACGGATTATGCGCCAGAGGTGAAACACCATACGCAAATCCTTAGACAAAGAAGGCTCGCGCTCCATAGGAAGGTATTCTACCGCGACGCTACTCTTTTCAATCCATGGGAGGGCGCGGCGTTCGCCCAAAGGCTCTTGTCCCGCAATAAGGCGAGTCTCATATCCTTTCGCCTCTAACCCTTTCGTCAAAATAAGCGCGTGGTGGGCAGGTCCTCCTACATTCAGACGAGTGATAAGGCGCAGAATCCGTATCTTTGACACTCAACACAAATGTACAAACATGGGGCTGTGCTATCTGCTCCTTTTGGCTACGCTAAGCGACTCTACTAAGCTACCTAAGCCCTCCCTCGCTGCCGCACTGAGTGCAGCCCTCCCAGGTACAGGTCAAATCTACAACCGATCCTATTGGAAAACCCCCATAGTATGGGCAGGACTGGGAATCACTGGCTGGCTTGCTTATCATAACCACAGGCAATATCTCTTTTACCGAAACGCTTACCGGAATGCCATGCAAAATCTTAATGCTAATCCCGCAATGCCCCCAGAGAACTTACGACTTTTGAGAGAGAGTTTCCGAGAAGATAGAGACATCTTTGCTCTTATCTTCCTGGGGCTATATCTTTTACAGATTGGGGAGGCATATGCCGATGCCCATCTTAAGGGCTTCCGAATTTACGCCGGGGCTAGCCCTGCTGGCATATGTTTGAGCCTCGCTTGGTGAAACGACTCCAAGAATTCATCTCCTTTCTTTCTCATCCTGCCTGTTTAGAAGCGGCATGGATTACATACTGGTCACGCGGGAGTTTGGGATGGATCGCCGCCAGCTGGGGACTACTGGTAGGTGCAGGAGGGCTATTATACCTATGGCTCCAACAGAAGCCTCGCGATATCGTTGTAGTATTGGGCTCTGCGCGCCGCTTTCTCCTCCTATGGAATCTCTTAGCCATAGTCGGCATGTGGGGAGCCACAGCCGAACCATTACTTCACTTCTGGCTGCGCTTCTTTCTCTGGATGAGCTTCTGGGCCTTCATCGCACACTGGAAATGGGAATTCTCCTTTCATGCTTTCGGATGGAGCGCCATAGCAGCATTCTATACGGCATATGTGCCATTTTATGTCGGAACGGCGCTGGGATTATGGATAACCGCACTGGGAGTTGGATATTTGCGCTATCGACAGGGCGCTCACACACTCCCTGAGGTACTAAGAGGACTGATTGCAGGAAGTATAATAGCAGGTGGCTTCGTGGTCTATCACGAAGCCACCCATGCTTAGAACTACTTATTAGTACCTTTCTTTTTGCTGTAGCGCGCCATGAACTTATCTACGCGGCGAGCCGTATCTACAAACTTCTGCTTACCCGTGAAGAAAGGATGAGAGGCACTGGAAATCTCTAACTTTACCAATGGGTATTCTTTGCCGTCCTGCCAAACGATAGTTTCCTTCGTGCGCACAGTGGAGCGAGTAAGAAATGCAAAATCAGCCGACGCATCTTTGAATACTACCAGTCTATACTCTGGATGAATGCCCTTCTTCATATAAGAGGCAAAGGTATTATTTTCCTCGCGCTTGAATCACGCGCAAGACCGTATAGAGCAGAATCTTGATATCCAGTAGCAGCGAACGATTAGCTAAGTAGATGAGGTCGTATTGCATGCGCTCAATCATTTCATCCACGGAAGAAGCATAGCCGTATTTCACCATGCCTAAGCTGGTGATGCCTGGACGCACTTTGAGAAGCTGCTTATACTCAGGGGCGCGTTGGACGATCTGACGGATATAGAATTGACGTTCAGGGCGAGGGCCTACTAAACTCATGTCGCCTTTGAGCACATTCCAAAACTGAGGTAGTTCATCCAGACGAGTCTTACGCAGCCAGCGTCCAATAGGAGTAATCCGGGGGTCTCCTTCCTTACTCAGGGCAGGTCCATTTTTCTCGGCGTCTTGGTACATCGTCCGAAACTTGTAGATGGTAAAGGGCTTACCATTTTTTCCTATTCGCTCCTGCCTAAATATAATCGGTCCTGGCGAGGATAGCCTTACCAGCACAGCTATTACTCCCATGATAGGAGCCAAAAGTATAAGAGCGATAGTAGAAAGTAAAACATCTAAGGTACGTTTAGCCAGTTCGTACCAAGGGGAAGGGGAAAAAGGACCGAATGCTACAAGCGGGATATCTACGGGGCTGCCGACCCGAACTCCACCACTGAGCATATCACGCAGGGCTGGGACGAGATAGAGCTCTACTGCGAGCCCATTCACCCGATACAGCACACTTTGCAAGGTGCGTTCGTCGTCAGGTTCTGTAGCCACGACGACGTGATGAATATTTCGGCGTACGACTACTTCTTCTAACTCCTCCAGCCTGCCGAGGCATTTTGCTTTGCCATGGAGGAGGTTATCCTCAGGAGAGCGGGGGAGGACATACCCTACCACATCATAACCTAAATCTTGCCCTGAAGAGGTCAGCTCTTGCCATACTTGAAGGGCTCGTTCCCCACTACCTACAATAATCGTTGGGAACCGAATAATACGACGCAGGACCTTGCGAACTAACAAATGCATGACCCCTAAAGAGGCGCTGCTCAGGAGAATTTGTAATCCTATGTAGGAGATTAGCGTGAGGCGATATGCGCGATAGTTTGGAATAGGGTCATCCAAGAAAGCTAAGAAAAACAAAGCCATGCTACCCAAGATAGTAAGCCAGCTTCGTTGGAAAAGCTGAGCCAGGATGGAGTAGCGTATAGGGTCTTTATAGCTGCCGCCTAACCCATAGAGCAAGTTCCAATAAGTTCCTACTAAGAGAGGAGCCCAAAGGTACTCCCAGAGGGTACCGGGCTGTCCTTGGTACTCATACAAGTAAAATCGCCTTATCCAGTAGAAAACGACCCAGCCCCCATAGGCTAAAAAGAAGTCCAAAAGCACAAATAATAGGCCTACGTACTGCCTTCTCATAGGCGTCGCCAGGTAATTACCCGCACATCATCAATAAAGAGCGTATAGCGTCCCGTAGTGTCTCCTGCACTCGTGAGATACAGACGAAAACGAAAGTTGGGTCCGTGCCTGCGCACCCAGGAGGAGAGGTCTATGTAAAAGGTACTCCATTTATCAGAGGAGGGACGCAGAAGGAGATTATTTTCTCGGAGGATAGTTCGTCCGGTTACTTTATCTTCCACTGTAAGGCCAACGGCTAAGTTCCTATCGCCTTTCACAGAAATCTCAGCCCAAATATCATCTCGGGGGAAAGGAAAAGGTGTGGTGGTTTCGGCTTGAAGCTCGGTGTAAGCCGCTAAGGGAATCTCGGCACACCAGAAACCCCTTCGCGGAGTAGAGGAGGTACGAAAGATAGGCGCAGCCGAAGCAGAACCCGCATTTACCAAGCGCAGTTGGAGCTGGGGGCTCTCAAAGCCTTCTTTGATAGGCACTTCTAACAAAGTATCCGCAAAGTAAGTGTAGATTGGCTGATAGAAGAGCTCATTTTCTGCAACTAAATCTGAGCGCAGCGTATCAAACTGCCAGAAAGGGTAGGGGCGACGGATAACCGATACACCCGAAACGCGCACGCCTCCTGCCAGCAGCACTGGCTTCGTAGAAGCGGGCACAATAGGGACGCGTTCGCCGGGTTCCACCACTGTTAGGTAACGCCCCCCCGGATAAAGCCAGGTATCTATGGTGCTTTCTATGGGAAGGGTGTCACTTTCTATGACAACATGAGCGCTTCCCAATCGCAAATAAGCAGGTGGCAGCGCCTGTTGGGAACGACAGCTAAGGAGTAAAAGCCAGACGCTGCGCAGCCAGAGCTTCCACCCGCCAGACCCAGAACATAACCCCCTGTACATGTTCTAAGGAAAGTGAAGAGGCTTCTCCCGTATGAATGCAGTGCAAAAAGTGTTCCAGTTCTGCGGTAAGAGGGTCAAATGAACTGGTAGAGAGGTTCATAGGAGTGAAGGAGCTTTCGTTTTTTCTCCACATAGTGCATGAGCGTTCTACGAGGTCGCATTCTGCCCATAGGTCGGGGCCTCGGGCCATGATTCGGCGTCGACGAAAGGGGGCATCGCGACTGACCAGAAAGCTAGCACTGCGCCCATCCACTAAATCTATCCATACTTGGAGTGTATCGCTGGAGAGAGTACGAGTGCGATATCCTACAGCTCGCATGTCTGCTATAGAAGCGCCTGTCAGAGCCCAGAACAGGTCTATATCATGGATAGCCAGGTCTAAGACCACCGATGCATCACTGCCACGGGGTGTCCAAGGCGCCACCCTTTCAAAAGTATAATGCAGAAACTCATGCTGGTACGGAAGTAGGGCTTGAAAGGCAGGATTGAAGCGTTCTACATGTCCTGCTAATGCAACTACCCCTGCTTCTTCCCATAGCCGAGAGAGCTCCTCTAACTGGGAGGCAGAGGTAACGATGGGCTTCTCTATGAGAATGTGCCGTCGCGCGCGCAGGGCAGTGGCTGCCTGCTGAAAATGATGTGCTGTAGGTGAAGCTATGATAACGGCCTCGCTGGCATCCAGCAGGGCTTCATACGAAGGCATCACAGGCAAGGACTGCTCCGCCAAAGCCGCCTGTACAGAGGGGTCTGGGTCATATACAGCTACTACTTCAACCTCTGGAAGTTGGCGAGCCTTCTGGAGATGGAGCTTGCCCATGTGCCCCAATCCCGAGATTCCTAAACGCAGGGGGGATTTCATGCAAGCCCCATTCGCTGCCGAATTTCCCGAAGTACTGCTAAGTTTTGTTCTTGGAGGCGATTAGTTCGGCGGCTGCTGATGGGTGCTAAGCGACGACGCTTCTGTAAGACGCGGCGCTGACGATTACGCCGGACATAGACGCGCTTATCTGGTTTCCTTGCCATGAAGCAAAGGTAATGCTTAAAGCAGTAGCCCTGCCCAAGCAGCTGACACTAAGGAAGCCAAAGCCCCGCCTATCACCGCCCGCAGCCCTAACTCCGCTAACTCTCCCCGCCGTTCAGGAATGAGGCTTCCAATTCCCCCTAACTGAATCGCAATAGAGCTAAAGTTTGCAAAACCACTCAGCGCATAGGTAGCTAAAATGCGTGCCTTCTCGGATAAGAAGCTCATCTGGGCGAGGTTCGTATAGGCGATAAATTCATTAATCACAATCTTCTGCCCGATCAGGGCTCCCACTGCCAGGCTCTCGCGCCACTCCACCCCGATTAGCCAGGCAATCGGACGGAAAAGCTGTCCCAGCATCCATTCCAAAGACAGTCCTGTATATAAGCCTTGTGAAGTTTGGGCTATCCAGGGATTGATACTGAGCAAGGCGCCGATTCGGAAGAGGAGATAGTTGAAAAGGGCTAGTGCCGCAATAAAAGCCAGAAGCATAGCAGCGATGTTAGCCGCTAAGCGCAGTCCTTCGGATGCCCCTTGAGCTAATGCTTCTAAGAGGTTCGCGGCTTGGGCGCTCTTGGGAAGGGATAGGGGTTTCTTAGCGGCATCGGCATCGGTTTCGGGCAGCAGAAGCTTAGCAAAGACCAAAGCCGCTGGGGCATTCATAACAGAAGCTGCCATCAAGTGTAAGGCATACTGCTGCCGCAGAACGGGATCGTTGCCTCCCAGAAAACCTACATAAGCCGCTAAGACCCCCCCAGCTAAAGTAGCCATTCCTCCCACCATCACAGCCATCAGTTCTGACCGGGAGAGCCCAGGTAAGAAAGGACGGATAAGCAAAGGGGCTTCTGTTTGTCCCAAGAACACATTAGAAGCCACACAAAGGCTCTCAGGCCCTGAAGTGCCTAAGGTACGGCGCATCACCCAAGCCAACGCACGCACGACTTGCTGGAGAATACCCAAGTGATACAAGGCTGCCGTTAGCGCCGCAAAGAAGACAACCGTGGGCAGCACCTGCAGCACAAAAATAAACCCGAAAGTTTGAGCATATTCGGGTTTGACAAGGTTTCCAAAGAGAAACTCGCTACCTACTCGCGCAAAATCTAATACTTTGACAAAGGCTCGGCTTAATGCTCCAAATATGTCCCGAAATAAAGGGACTTTGAGTAGGAGGACGCCCAGCGTAACCTGAAGCAAGAGCCCTCCTATCAATACTCTCCATGCAATCGGTTTTTTATGTTCAGCTAAAATCCAGGCTAAGAGCAGCAGAACGGGTACACCTAAGAGTGCTTGCATCGGAGCTCATTCTTCTTCGGTGAGTCTGCGGAGTTTGTCGCGCAGTTTAGCGGCGGTCTCGTAGTCCTCCCGAGCCAAAGCCTCTTCCAAAAGACGCTCAAGCTCTTCACGGCTCATGGAACGCTTACTGGAGCGGCGACTTACTTTCTCTTCTTCTTCGCCTGGCTGCCCTGCCTTCTCTAACACATCCTCTTCACAGAAGATAGGGGCATTTGCTCGCAGCGCCAGGGCTATGCCATCACTGGGACGACAATCTATTTCTACCGAGCCCCTATCGCTCTCTAAAATCAAGTAGGCAAAGAAGGTAGAGTCTTGCAGACGATGAATAAATATCTCCTGTACAGACACACCTAACTCTTTGAGCGTATTGATGAAGAGATCATGGGTGAGCGGGCGTGGATGGCGCAGCTTCTCCAACTCTATATTGATAGCGTGCGCTTCGGGGAAACCTATGACAATCGGAAGTCGGCGGCGCGAACCCTCCTTCTCCCGCAGCAGCACGATAAAAGCATTATAGGCATCTGTACTGGAGCGGGTCAGCCCTACTACTTCCATTTCTACCTTTGCCATTTGAGCAAAGGTAAGAAAACCTTCTAACTTTCTCTCTGGGGTACGAGGTATCCCAGAGCTGAGGCAGTTACCAGAGCAAAGTCATACCGCAAAGGGTCTGCGGGCGAGAGGGTTCGGAAAAGAGAAGTGGATTTTTGAACGGTATTCCAGGTGGGCTGGCGCCGGCTCAATATACCTTCTCGCCGAAGCCACTGTAGCCAGTGGGTGTCTATGGGAACGAAAAGTACTTCGGGCTTAATCCCCTCCCAGGGGCCAGGGTCTATGCAGTCTCGCCGCACCATCCACCGCAGCCAAAGCTGTAAGCGCTTGGACGGACTGCCCCGCCGAATAGAACCCATATGGCGCTGCAACTGCGGCGCTTGTGCATAAATAAATTCCTGAAACTCTGCGATAGCCCCTTCCCAATCCCTGCGCCTCCGCCAGAAAAAGGCTTCCAGACTCCCTTCCTTGCGATATAACCGTCCAAGCACCCGCCACAATGCCTCTACATCCGAAAGGCGCCATGTCCGATGCTGCCAGGAAAAATCATGCGGAAAATAGCCTTCATGCAGGGCATGATAGGGAGAGTTTCCTATTGCCTCTAATAAGAGGGTAGTTTTGCGTATGGCGACCTCTCGCCGCCCCCACGCAAAAAGCGCCGCAAACAAACCTACCAGTTCTTGGTCCCGAGGATGAGTATAGCCCCAGACCTTTTCCACGGGATCATAGACCCGATATGCAGGCTGATGATAAGTGTGGTAAAGCGCTTCTAACTTAGCCCTTAGCTCTGAAAGCGAGAGAGCACCCACCGCTCTAACTCCTGAAACGCCTGCGCATCCGTACGGGCATTTTTCCAACTCTGTAGGAGCTTACGAGCTTCTTCCGCAGAAGCAGCAGTATTGAGCTGTTCTAAGGCTTTCTTGAATAAACCAGCATCTCCATCAAAGACTCGCTGAATAAACACAAACTGCTTATGCAACGGAATGGCTTCCGTATCAAAGCGCCGTAGCGTATCACTCCGTTTAGGGGATGCCTGAAACTGCTCCATCACCCGCGGTTCATAATCTATGGCAGAGAGTAGAGGATTGCGCGCCTTATCCGAGCCCTGAGCCGCTGCAGGACTGTCCGAACTCGTACCAAAGAGATTATGCATAAGCTCTTCCGCAGGGGTAGCTTTCTCCTTACTTATCTGCTCCAAAGCAGCACCAAACTCTTCCCAAGTTTGACCCGTGAGTCGCTCCAAGAGCTGACGCTGATAAGTCTCTATGGGTTCTTTAGATTCCTCCTGATAGAGCTGAAGGGCTTTTGTTACTTTCTGCTCCCATAGCGAACGCTCAATATGATGGAGATCATGCTTCTGAGCATAAGAAATCAGCGCCGCTGGAATGAAATCAAAATACACTATGTATCGGCTGTAAAAGGCGAAGTCCTTGATACTCATGTCATTCGTCTGTCCGAAGTAAAACTGCGTAAGTGCTTCCTGTGGTGAGGTTATCAAGTGGAGCGCATAGTAAGCGGCTACGGATACCAAGTTCGTAAGTTGAGAAGCAGGGAGGGAGAGGCGGGCATGGGAACGACTAAGATATTCGGCAGTCCATGTGATCATTTCTCCATCTTGCCAATCCCACAGAGAAAGATCATACATTGCGCGCAAGAGGCGACTATCCACTTGAAAAAGAACGAACTGCACTACCTGTTCCGAAGGTAATCCCTGTCGCAAATGCTCTAAGGTCCAAGTACTGTATGTTTTGCCTTTGAGCCAGTTCTGTGCCAACTGGCGGGCGTATTTGTCTAAGGCATGAGAAGGAAAACTGCGGCTCATGAGTTTCCCAAAGATACGAGAAGTAGTAGAATTGCGAAGGTGTGGTAGGATGGTTAGTGTGGCTACAAGTGGTAAGCCTAGACCCTCGCAAACGGCTACCAGACTATGAGCTTTCCCGCAAAAGAGAAGGCTGGGTCGCAGTAGGATACCCTGTGGTAGGTTATGATGCCTTGCGTGGCTGGGGGGGCGGCTTAGCCGCCTCCACCGCTTATAATGGTAGCAGGCAAGATAGCCTTTTCGCCTATCAACCCTACAAACATTACTGGTTCTTCCAAGGGGGATTTTTTCAGCGAGAGAGTCGTTATGCGCGTTTTTTCTGGGATATACCCCGAATAGGAAAACAGCCCTATCGGGTTACGCTCCGGGCAGACTATCGGGACGAGAACTCAGGTCAATTCTGGGATATAGGGCAGCGCTCCTTTCAGCGAAGACTATCCTCTGCTAATATCCAGCACTATGACCGCCAACTCGCTCAAGCTATCCCCCAAGCAGGAGGCGGCTGGGAAACCGATATCATGCGCCACCAGTTTCACATTAGCCGACTGCAAGTGTGGATAACGGGGGAAAAAGTTAGTCATGGAGGCATTTTACGCCTAATTCTGGGAAGCCGCTGGCTCTGGGAATCCATCGCCTCTTTGCAGGGCCGTTCTTACTCTGTATTTGCCCCCGATGGACAAAAAGTCAAAGCCCAGCAACGCT
>JANWZJ010000004.1:0-14081 GCA_025054525.1 Bacteroidia bacterium
AAAGTCCTTTTCTTAGGCGTCCCTCCGCATCTAAAAGCGCCGCATAAGCCCCCGCATAGCTCCAGTCTGGCAAGCGAATGAGAAAGTCTGGATGCTTCTCTAACCGTACATCTCCCTCTTTTTTGGCTATGCGCAGCCGCTGTCCAGGGTATAGAATAAGCGAATCCCGAATCCATATAGAATACTCCCTCGTTACGATTAGCCAGTGATATAGCGAGAGGGGAAAGGAGTGAGGATTGTAAAGGTCTATCAAGTGGAAGTTATCTTCCCGATAGCGCCCTGGGATAAACCGTAGGATAAGCGGAGACTGTGCGTATAGGCAGAATACGGCCGCAAAGGCTATAACTGAGCTTCTACCAGCGCCTGCAAGATATCGGAGCGTGTGATGATATCCCATCCTCCCTCTTCAAGTTGCACGAGTACCGCCGGCATTTCGCGTGTGAGCATTTTGGAAACGATATCCACCGGCGTGGAAGGTAGAACTGTAGCAGGGGCTTCGGTCATGTATTTCTCTACAGGCTGTTCCCGTGCAGAGGGCTCATCTATGAGAACTTCTACCAGACGCGACTCAGTAAGCATACCACATATACGGTCCCCATCTATGACAGGAAGCTGGGAAATCTCATAACGCTGCATAATCTCTACGGCTTGGCGCATGGGCTCTTCGGGCGAAACCGAGGCTAAACCCCGCGTTTTGCGGGGCTTGGCTTTAAGCACTTCCCGAATCGTCATGCCCGAAGTAGGCTCTAAAAACCCTTGTGCTTGCATCCAGGCGTCATTATAGATTTTGCCCAGATAGCGTATGCCATGGTCTGGTAAAAGAACTACTACCATATCTTTCGGTGAAAGCTCTCGCGCGACTTGTAGGGCTGCCCACACTGCTGAACCACATGACCACCCCACAAATAGCCCTTCATATCGTGCCAACTTACGAGCCATCAAAGCAGCATTTTTGTCTGTAACCTTGATAATCCGGTCTATCAAGGAGAGGTCCAGATTCCCAGGTACGATGTCTTCGCCTATGCCCTCGGTGAGGTAAGGGTAGATTTCCTTGGGGTCTATTTGACCTGTCTCATGCAGTTTCTGGAAGAGCGAGCCATAGGTATCTACACCGATTACCTGAATGCGAGGATTGCGTTCTTTGAGATACTGGGCTACACCGCAGATAGTACCTGTAGTGCCCATGCCTGCCACGAAGTGAGTGATTCTGCCTTCTGTCTGCTCCCAAATCTCAGGCCCAGTCGTTTCGTAATGGGCTTCTCGGTTATGGAGGTTGTCATATTGATTAGGAAAAAAGGCACCAGGGATTTCTTGTGCCAGGCGCCTTGCTACACTATAATAGGAGCGGGGGTCTTCGGGTGGTACATTCGTCGGGGTTACAATCACTTCCGCGCCTAATGCACGCAGTGCATCTATTTTCTCTTTGGATTGTTTATCAGGCACAGTGAAGATACAGCGGTAGCCTTTGACAGCCGCTACCAGCGCTAAGCCCATGCCTGTATTACCTGAGGTAGCTTCTACAATAGTACCCCCTGGGCGCAATAACCCTGCCTTTTCTGCTTCCTCAATCATTTTGAGGGCTATGCGGTCTTTGACGCTATGCCCAGGGTTGAAGTATTCTACCTTACCCAAGACGAGTGGGGGCACTCCTCGGGTTACAACGTTGAGTTGTACCATAGGAGTGCGCCCTATGAGCTCTAAGAGATTTCTATGCCACACGGCGGAGACTATCTGGGACGAACCATTCCACCTGAGGAGCGCACGCCTCCCCCCCCTGAAGGCGAGGTTACACCCCCGGACATGCTTGGACGGGGAGAATACATACGAGGACTTTCTGAGGAAGGAGAATAAGAGGGAGAAGCGCTACGCATGGAGCCTCCTCCTGAAGAGATCACGCCTGGAGAGCGGCGCGGAGCAGTATAAGTGGTCGTGCCACTGGGTGTAGTATAGGTACGGGGAGTATAGTTATAGGAGCGGGAAGGGCGATTGGGTGAGGGATTAGCCCAGCCACCCCCTGGCCCTGCGTAGAAGGTAGGGCCCCAGTAGCCGCTGTAGTAAGTCCAGCCCCATCCTGGCGTGTAATACCAACCGACCGCAGGACCCCACCCCCACCATGGGTCTCCCCAGCCAGCCCCCCATCCCCAAGAAGGTCCCCACCACATGCTTCGGCGCCATCCCCAAGAAGGCCCCCACCAAGGATCGCACCAAGGATCATACCATATACCCGACGAGTATCGCCGCGCCCGCCGAGCATACGAGTAGTCATCATCCCAATCCCGAGAAGGGCGATCATAATTGTCTTCACGAGCGTCTATCTCCCTATCGTCAGAAGAGGGCGATGGACGGCTGCGCTCTTGATTAAGCCGGGCACGGTCTTTAGCGGTAAGATATGTGTCATTAACAGCAGTGGCAGAACGACTACCACCGCATCCCCAGAGTATCAGCGCTCCTATTAGGAGCCCCCATCTCGCCGTTTTCATAAGCATACTACTTTTGCTCACCTTAGCAAATATACGAAAAACATGGCACAATCGTTTCCCGGCATCAGCGTTAGCGACTGGTATAACGAAGTTGTAGAAAAAGCGGGACTGGCGGAACATTCACCCGTACGCGGCTGCATGACCATCAAACCATACGGCTGGGCGCTCTGGGAAAATATCCAGCGCCCTTTAGATGAAAGCTTCCGCGCTACGGGACACCAGAATGCCTATTTTCCCCTATTCATCCCGCTTAGCTTTTTGGCAAAAGAAGCCCAGCATGTAGAAGGCTTTGCACAGGAATGCGCCGTAGTTACGCATTACCGTATCAAGACAGACATTGAAACCCACAGTGTCGCCCCTGATCCCGAAGCCGAGTTAGAGGAGCCTTTGGTCGTTCGCCCCACTTCTGAAACTATCATCTGGAATACCTTCAAAAACTGGATACAATCCTATAGAGACTTGCCTCTGCTCATCAATCAGTGGGCAAATGTCGTACGCTGGGAGAAGCGCCCCCGCCTTTTCCTGCGCACTGCGGAGTTCCTCTGGCAGGAAGGACACACAGCCCATGCTACTGCCGAAGAGGCGATGGAAGAAGCACTCCGCATGTTGGAAGTCTATGCGAACTTCGTTCAAGAGTATCTTGCCATCCCTGTTATCAAGGGGCGAAAAACCCCTAACGAACGCTTCGCTGGAGCAGAGGAAACCTTCACCATAGAAACACTCCTCATAGATGGGAAAGCCCTACAAGCTGGCACTTCTCACTTTTTGGGGCAGAACTTCGCCCGAGCCTTTGATGTAAAGTTTCTCAACTGCAATAATCAGTTAGAATATGTATGGGCAACTTCATGGGGTGTATCCACTCGTCTCATAGGAGCGACGATTTTATCGCATGGGGATGCGAAAGGACTTATTTTGCCACCCAAGGTAGCCCCCATTCAGATAGTGATTATTCCTGTATGGCGCAGTGAAGAGGAGCAGCAGAAAGTAACAGAACATGCCCACTCCATGGCACAGCAGCTCCATACGCAAGGACTGCGAGTCAAAGTGGATGATGACCCACAGCATCGCCCTGGCTGGAAGTTCAACGAATGGGAACTCAAAGGCGTACCCCTGCGCTTTACAATCGGTCCGAGAGACTTAGCGCAGGGCAGTGTAGAGGTTGTGCGCCGTCATGATGGACAAAAAACTACTTATTCTCAAGCGGAAACGCTCGCCCAGGCAAAGCGATGGTTAGACCAAATCCAGCAGGAACTTTTCCAGCGGGCGAAGCATCGCATAGAACAAAACACCCATCGAATAGACTCTTACCGAACGATGCAGGAAATCTTAGAGGAGAAAGGAGGATTTATTTTAGCTCACTGGGATGGCACCACAGAGACAGAGGTTGCTATTAAGGAAGAGACTGGGGCTACTATTCGGTGTATTCCGCTAGACTCCGTGGAAGAAGAAGGAAAATGCATTTACACTGGACGGCCTTCTCAGCGGCGGGTGCTTTTTGCTCGGGCATATTAGGCGGGTAGCGCCCAGTGCTGTGCGCGCCGCACCGCTTCTTTCCATCGGTCTAAAGAGCGACGTGGTCCTTGGGGGCTCCAAGTGCGCGCTGGCTGCAGCGGCCCTACCGAAAGACCTGCTACCTGTCCCGCCATCGCTGCCACCCCCCAAGCCGTAACCTCCCCATGCACAGGGCGCAAAACTTTACATCCCGCCAAATCCGCTTGTAGCTGCATAAGGTGTTCATTTACGCTCACTCCTCCATCCACATAGAGGATATCTATATCGCCGAAAAGCTCTATTGCTTCTGCACTCTGATAGGCAATCGCTTCCAGCGCCGCTAAGAGCAGGGTCGTTCGGGAAGTTTCCCGAGTAAGACCTACAATAATACCCCGCGCATATGGGTCCCAATAGGGCGCTCCCAACCCTGTAAAAGCCGGTACGAAATATACATCACCAGCTGAGCCTTGGAGCGAGTCTAACTCAGAGTAGCTGCGCAAAATCCCTATTTGCTCCAGCCATTGGAGGGCTACCGCTGCGTTGAAGATAGCCGCCTCCCACGCATAATACACAGGTTCTCCCTCTTTCTGCCATGCTACCGTCGTGATAAGTCCTTCTGGGGCGGGGAGGGGCTGCGTACCTATATTCTTAAGTAGAAAGCACCCTGTACCATAGGTATTCTTGGCTTGCCCTGGACTATAAGCCCCATGCCCATAGAGAGCCGCTTGTTGATCGCCCAAGACGCTGAGAATCGGGATAGGCTTGCCGCCTAACTTCGCCTCCCCAAAGAAACTGCCACTGGGCTGCACAGGGGGAAGGTTATGCTGCTGAATCCCAAAGAGCGATAGTAGCTCTTCATCCCACTGCTTCATGTGAAGGTTCCAGAGCATGGTACGGGAGGCATTAGAGACATCGGTAGCGGCTTTGCCGGTTAGATTATACAGCAGCCAGCTATCCACCGTACCGAATAATGCATCGGCTGGTACGCCCCCTTCCCGCAATAGCCATGCGATTTTCGTAGCGGAGAAATACGGGTCAATCACAAGCCCCGTCTTCTGTCTTACTTTTTCCCTATGTTGGCTGAGCTGGCTGCACATATCGGCTGTGCGGCGGTCCTGCCACACAATAGCCTTAGTATAGGGTTTGCCTGTGGAAGGGTTCCAAGCAATCGTTGTCTCCCGCTGATTGGTAACTCCTATGGCTGCAATATCTCCGGGCTTAGCACTGGCGGTTTGAAGGGCTTCTTGCAGGGCTTCATACTGGGCTTGCCAAACCTCTTCCGCGTCTTGCTCTACCCAACCCGAGTGCGGATAGTAAAGAGAAAAACTGCGCCTGCCTAAACCTACGATTTCTCCCTGGCTCGTGAAAACAATCGCCCGAGCCGAACTGGTACCCTCATCTATCGCCAGTAAGAGCTGGCTCATACCACTGCTACCTTATTTTCTATGAGATAACGAATGATTTTGTCAGGGGATACCCCTTCTGCTTCTGCTTGATAAGAAAGTACCATGCGATGCCGAAGCACTGGCACCGCTACATACTGTACATCCTCCACATCAGGGGCGTATTTACCCGAGAGCATAGCATGTGCTTTTGCGGCTAAGAGGAGAAACTGCGCAGCTCGGGGACCCACACCCCAGCTTATATTTTCGCGGATAAAGGGGTCTTTATTCTCCTGGGGACGAGTGCTACGAGCAAGCTCTACTGCGTAGCGGATTACGTTGTCGGCTACAGGCATTTGCCGCAGCAGGCGCTGAAAATGTAGAATACGGTCGCCCGTCAGCAGAGGCTCTATCTTCGGCTCCCATACCGCCGTCGTACGGCGAACTACTTCCATCTCTTCCTCTCTACTGGGATACCCCACGAAAACGGCGAACATAAAGCGGTCCAACTGGGCTTCTGGTAAAGGATATGTTCCCTCCTGCTCTATGGGATTTTGGGTAGCTAATACGAAGAACGGCTCGGGCAGAGGATGCGTTTGACCTGCAATAGAAACTGAACGCTCCTGCATGGCTTCTAAGAGCGCTGACTGGGTCTTCGGCGAAGCCCGATTAATCTCATCGGCGAGGATAACATGCGCAAAAACAGGGCCTGGTGAAAAGCGAAAGAGCCTCTGCCCAGTCTCAGGGTCTATTTGGAGAATCTCAGTACCTAAAATGTCCGCAGGCATAAGGTCAGGAGTGAATTGGATACGATGAAAAGAAAGTCCCATCGCTTGGGCTAAGCTGCTCACCATCAGCGTCTTTGCCACGCCTGGCGGCCCAATAAGCAGCGAATGCCCCCGAGCAAATAAACTCAAGCATAGAAAATGTAGCGGTTCTTCTTGTCCTACTATAACGCGACTGAGCGCCTGGCGAAGCTCCTTGTACAAGCTGCGCAGGGCTTCCGCCTCCCTTTGGAGGGTAGCCTTGTCCATAGTGCAAAGATGCTGGCAAAAAGCGTTCTTTCGTATGTGCGGATTGCAGGCATATTAGCGACAGGGCTGATCAGCGCAGTAATACTGCTGGCATTTTTGCTACCCCTTCCTAAAATCCCGGGCTTAGGGTGGAGCGACCGTAATCTCTTTTTCCATGTGCCCATGTGGTTTAGTATGTATGGGATGATGGGTGTGTCTCTCTTTTGGAGCGGTGCCTACCTGCTATATGCGCAGAGAAACCAGGATGTAAAGGCTAAAGAAGCAGCGGTAGTAGCCGCATTTTTTGGGGGATTAGGGTTGGCTACGGGAATTCTATGGTCTCGGGCTACTTGGGCGGAAGCCCTGCCCGATACCGACCCGCAAGCCTGGTGGGGCTGGGACCCTAAACAGACTTTTGCTTTGATTGCCCTTCTGATGTACGGGGCTTACTTCGTGCTTAGACAGAGTATCCGCCGAGAAGAACAACGAGCTCGTCTCGCTGCTGTCTATAATATTATCGCTACCATCTTAGTAATACCTCTTACCTTCTTTTTGCCGCGCTATTTAGGTGGGCTACACCCTGGCGCCGAAGGCACACCTGCATTTCGCACCGAGGATATTAGTGTGCCTCACCGAATAATCTTCTATTTAGCTGTGATAGGATTTTTGTCACTGGGAATATGGATATGGCAGCTTCGCTGTCGTATTACAGAGCTTGAGATTAGGCTCAGAGAGCGATCTGCTATTCCCGACGATACTTTCTAAGCGCAAAAGGACGACGATATAAGCCACCTATGTGTATTTCTGCGGTGGGAAGGACCCGCATCCCTGCTCTTGGAAAAAACTGAAGGCTTATTCCCGCGCCTCCTTGCATGTAAAACCGCTGTAGATACGGCTCTAACCAGTAGCGTCCCCCTGCAAGGATTTGAATGATTGCTGCGCGATCGGCCTCTTTTCTTCCCAGATAACGCAAATGCCCATACAGCCCCACATATAGCTGGATTTCTCGCCACTGACGCGGGAGAACATGTCCCACTCTCTGCGCAGCTCCCAAAGAAAGCCAGCGAGGAATAGGAGAGAAATACAGAAGGGTTTGATGGTAGCGAAGGTTGAGCGCAGGACGAAACCAGAGTTGAGCTCCACCTATACCCCAGCTTGCCCCCCAAGCGAAAACCTTTCCCTGAAAAAGGGGCTGTCCTTTAGCGCACAAAACGACCAGCAGCCCAGTCCACCTGAGAACGGCTTTCGCGGCGCATAGTACAAGTCGTAGGCTGTTCTCCCGAAAACTCCGTGATATGAGTCTCATGTTGTAGCACACACAACCCTGAGGCATCCAACATACCCCTTGCATACGCTACACAGTCGGGCTGAATAATTTGGTACGCCCAGACCATAGTGTCTAATACACGACAATCTTGCGTAAGGAGCGCATAATATGAAGTGCCGTTAGACCGAATAGCCTCTACTAACCATAGGGCAGGCTGCTCGGGCTTTTCCCACACACCAACAGGGACAAATATGCCTGAGTCGCCTACTTGCTGACGCAACCACGTCTGCACCTCAGGAGGGAAGGGGTCAGATGAAGTATTTCGCGGCATTTGGATGGGAGGGGTAAGTGGAGGGAGTAACTGACGCGCCATAGTACAAGCATCTCCTTTTGCTCGCAGAGTGGGCAGGGTATCTGTGGCTGCGGTTTGCCCCCCCGAAGAAGGAGCACAACCCCACCACACACCTAAAAAGATAAATACTGCATATCGTCGCCGCACAAGCAAACTTAGTAATATTGCCATAATATGTGTGGGATCGTGGCCTATACAGGCTATCGTAATGCTGTCCCTCTGCTGGTAGAAGGACTCAAACGCTTGGAATATCGGGGGTATGACTCAGCGGGTATCGCGCTATTTGGAGAGGAGGGATTTATCATCCACAAACAAGCGGGTAAGGTATCCGCCTTAGCTCAAGAAGTACTCAAACACAATCTACGGGGTTCAGTAGGAATTGCTCATACGCGTTGGGCTACGCACGGCCCGGCAAATAATCTAAATGCACACCCCCATTTGAGCTACGATGGTGAGCTCGTACTCGTGCATAATGGCGTGATTGAGAACTTCTCCCGCCTGCGCGACTTCCTAAGCGACGAGGGCGTCCCCTTTCATAGTGATACCGATACCGAAGTATTGGCGAACTGGATAGCATGGATACGGCAACAACATCCCCGAGATTCTTGGCAGGATGTTCTAAAGAAGGCACTTTCTGATATTCGGGGTGCATTTGGCATAGCAATGTTGGTACGGTCTCTGCCTCGTGTAGTGATTTTGGCTCGCCGATTTAGTCCCCTACTCATAGGTCTGGGCAAAGGCGAATTCATCGCCGCATCGGACGCAACCCCCATCGTACCTTACACCCGGCGGGTAATTCATTTGGAAGAAGACGATGTAGCTATCTTATATCCTGAGTCTGACGAGCCTGAGATATTCAACCTGGGCAACAGAGCGCATATTCCCCAAGTGCAATACATAGACTGGGATATTGCCAAAATAGAACGAGGCGGTTATCCCCACTTCATGCTCAAAGAAATCTTTGAGCAACCGAACGCCGTGCGAGAATGTATGCGGGGGCGAATCCGCATAGAGCCCTTAGAGGTGCGCTTAGGAGGCATCAGCCAAGTCATGGATAAGCTCATCTCCGCTTCGCGCATTACTATTGTAGGCTGCGGCACCAGTTGGCACGCAGCCTTAGTAGGGGAATATCTCATAGAACAACTTGCGCGCATTCCTGTAGAGGTGGAGTACAGCTCGGAGTTTCGGTATCGTAATCCCGTTCTCAGTCCCAACGATGTAGTATTAGGAATCAGCCAAAGCGGCGAGACGGCAGATACTTTGGGAGCGCTGCGCATGGCTAAAGAAAGAAATGCCCTCATCTTAGGAATCACGAACGTAGTAGGCTCCAGCATCCCTCGTGAGACACACGCAGGAATATACATCCACGCCGGCCCTGAAATCGGCGTAGCCTCCACAAAGGCTTTTACTGCTCAACTCACAGCACTCACCCTTTTTGCTCTTCATTTAGGGGCGAACCGCTATACTATAGACCGTAACATCCATGATACTCTCATAGAGTCTCTCCTTCGCTTGCCAGACCTTATTCAAGAAACGCTCCAAAAACTAAGTGAGCCTGCCAAGCGAATAGCTGAAAAACTCGCTTCTGCTACAAGTGCCTTGTATTTAGGGAGGGGTTATAGTTATCCTGTGGCCTTAGAGGGCGCACTCAAACTCAAAGAAATCTCATACATTCATGCCGAAGGGTATCCTGCCGCTGAAATGAAGCACGGACCTATTGCCCTCATAGACAAAAATATGCCCGTGGTAACGATAGCCCCCCAAGATAGCCTATATGAGAAGATAATTAGCAACATTCAAGAAGTGCGCGCCCGACAAGGGTGGATCATAGCTGTGGCTACAGAGGGCGATACCCATCTCCAAGAATACACTGAAGACATTCTATATATACCTCCAGTGCCTGAGCCCCTATATCCTATTCTCAGTGTGCTTCCGCTACAACTTTTGGCTTATCATACAGCGGTTCTGCGTGGGTGCGATGTAGATCAGCCCCGCAACTTAGCGAAGTCCGTTACCGTGGAATAAATGCCCCTCTGGCGGTATCCCTTTCTATGGGTTGCCGCTGGATTGAGCACAGGCATTCTCCTTGCAGAACTCCCTCTCTACCTCGCTCTTATAGGAGAAGTCCTACTCCTAAGCCTGGCCGCATTCTTCTGGTGGGGTTTGCTGTGGGGAAGAATCGTATGGAGCCTGCCTCTTTTCGCTCTGGCAGGCTGGGTCCGCATGCAGGCAGAAAAATGGGTATCACCCGCTGACCTTCGGCATTTTCGGGGGCACCTCGTAGAACTTACAGGCTACCTCTTAGAAGAACCGCTTCCCTCCCGTAAAACATACCGGCTCCTCGTGCGTGCAGAGGAGATATGCTTCTTTCTCTCTGGACAAACTATTCAGCCTTTGGGAAACTTAGTACTCTATGTACGGGACAGTTCGGTAAAATATCTCCCCGCAGGTACTCGCATCCGAACAGCCATCCGACTGGACTCGCTTACTTCCCATTACTGGAACAGACAGGGTGTTTTCATAAGAGGATATACCCCCCAAGTGGCAGTTTTAGGCATAGCACGGGATTATATTTGGGGCTACTTTCTGCGACTGCGCCAACAGCTCATACAAGCGATGCAGCGCGCTACCCCTGCTCATGGCTCTCCTTTAGCTGTGACTCAGGCACTGCTTTTGGGCTACAAGCGGGGATTAGACCCAGAAACCCGAGAAGCCTTTATGCTCTCTGGGACCGCTCATATTCTGGCTGTGTCGGGCATGCACGTAGGCCTAGTGCTTACCCTATGGCTCTTTCTACTGCGGCAGCTTCCCCCTACTTGGAGCCGGCACTCCATAGCCCTATCTATGCTAATGCTGGTAGTTATCCTCTACGGACTACTCACGGGAGCTTCTCCCTCTGCTATTCGCGCCGTGATTATGGGCAGCGTGGCTCTCCTTGCCCAAATGCTCTATCGTCCTTACCTCTCTCCTAATGCCTTAGGCTTTGCGGTATTTCTCCAGCTTAGTATTGACCCAGCCCTCTTGTATCATATCGGCTTTCAACTTTCATATTCAGCCGTAGGCGGAATCATCGTCTTCTACCGTCCTCTCCAGAAAGCTCTTCCTTCTCCTAAGAAGAAACTCTTCTGGATAAACTACCTGCGGGACCTTATCGCCATCTCCTTAGCTGCGCAAGCCGGAACGCTCTTCCTAAGCTGGGCTCATTTTGGACGACTGCCTGTCTATTTCCTTCTATCTAATCTGCTATGCGTACCTATCGCCACCCTACTTGCTTTTGCCGCAGTAGGATGGCTTTTCTCCCTACCTATACCTGTGCTCTCTACTTGGGTGGGATATATTCCGTATGGATTAGCGATAGCATTGGTCAAAGTAGTAGAGTGGCTCAGTCAGCTACCCGGTGCATCCTTACATCTGCCTCCTATCCCCGTCGGTATAGCCGTAGGAGCTACTCTGCTTACGCTGGGGATAGGGGCTTGGTGGTTCGCAAAGAAGCAGGAAGAAGAAAAACTCCCTTTAGTAATATAGCATATGTAACTCCAAACTCTTACCTTCGCTAAAAATTCCTCCAAGCTATGCGAATGCCTTATCTCCACCAGAGCTGGATGCTTATAAGCATCCTGGCTCTCAGTAGTACAAAGGCGGCAGAGCCGAATCTCTTTTTCATCCAGAATAAAGGGCAGTGGGACTCCCAGGTCCTATACCTCTATCGCCAGCCCGGCCTTAATGCATGGATTACCAAGCAAGGGGTAGTATATGACTTCTATGAACTCATACCGCTTGCCTGCGAAGACCGCTGCTCCCCTAAGTTCTCTTACCAGCCCTATGCCCGAAAAGGGCATGTCATCTCGGTAGAACATGTAGGCGCTGCGACTCTTCCACAAGCTGAGGGGGAAAAGCAGCTTTCTTACTTCTATGGCTACTTCCTGGGCAACAATCCCAGCCGCTGGGTGCCCCGCACACCTCTCTACGAGGAGGTTCAAGTGCGCAACATCTACCCAGGCATAGCCCAGCGCTGGTATGTAGAGGAAGGACGGCTGCGGTATGATTACATCGTTAGCGGCAGGGCAGACCCGTCTGCTATTCGGCTGCGCATACAAGGAGCCCTTTCAGTCCAAGTCCAAGGGAGCAAACTTCAGGTAGGAACTCGTTTCGGCGCCGTAGAAATTTGCGACCTCAAAGCGTATCAGGTTATTCAAGGCCAGAGGCAAGCTGTCCCCATAAACTGGCAAGTAGTAGGAAACGAAGCCTACTTCCAAGTAGGCAGCTATGATAGGCGATTTCCCCTCGTTATAGACCCGTATGTATGGAGTCGGTTGCTGGGCGGCTCTGAAGCTGATAATGCCTCTGCTCTACTCATAGATGCCCAAGGTCGGCTCATAGTCGGGGGAGCTACTTTATCTCCCTCCTTCCCTACTACTCCTGGTGCGTACGACACTAGTTACAACGGTGAGGACTGCTTCGTCACCGTCATAGATACAGCCAGCGGAAACATTCTCTATTCCACTTTCATCGGTGGCAGTGCTTTAGATCGTTTCCATAGCTTAGTTCTCCGTCCGAATGGGGAAGTATGCGCTGTGGGTTGGACCACCTCTTCTGACTTTCCTACTGTGGCTAACTCTTATACTACTACTAAGCCTGCTCCGACAGGAGATAAAGATGCTTTTCTTCTCTGTGCCAGCCTCAGTGGAAATCCTATCAGCCTCTCCCTCGCCTACAGCACCTTTATTGGTGGAAATAACATAGACGAGGCTTTTGCTGTCGCAGCCGACGCAGATGGTGATCTCTACGTCACAGGGCTCACTTGGTCTAGCAACTTCCCCACTAAGAACGCATATGACAACTCAAAGAGCGGCACAATAGATGCCTTCGTCCTCAAGATTAATCCCGCTAAGAATGGAGCTAATGACCTAATATACTCTACTTTCCTCGGAGGAAGTAACGATGACTACGGCTATGGAATTGCTACATACTCATATTCAGCCAGCATGAAGATTGCCTATGTAGTAGGACAAACGAGCTCTTCTGACTTTCCCACGGTGCCGGGGAGTTACCTAACCTCCAGTACAGGGCTCGCTGGCCGCAAGGGCTTCATCGTAGCTCTCAGTAGTAGTGGTAACTCCCTAAGTTACGGAAGCTATCTCGGAGGGAATAACTTCACTTCCGCCTCCAAAATCCTCGCAACCAGTGATGATGTCTATATCATAGGAGAAACAAGCGCATCTAATTTCCCGACTACGTCAGGCAGTTTTGATGCAAGTCCCCGAGGAGGGAACTATGACCTTTTCGTAGTTAGGCTCTTACCCAACCCAAGTCTCCCGCCTACCCAACAGCTAGTTCTCAGTACGGTTTTAGGTATAGCTGGGGATGCTTATGGCTTGGGAATAGCCAGAGATAGGAATGGAAACATCTACGGCGTAGGAAAGGTTACAGGCACCGCAAACTTCCCTGTGACCCCCGGCAGTGTGGTAGGCGTGTATAAAGGCAATGATGATGGTGTAGCGTTTGTCCTGAATGCCCGAGGCAATCAGCTTCTATACGGTACCTATCTGGGAGATGATCAGAGAGATGAAGCCACTGCTATTACCGTAGACGAACGGGGCGATATATATGTGGCAGGTTCTACCCGTTCTCCTAACTTTCCCCGAAGTTCCACAAGCGCTACCCATCAAGGGAATTCGGATGTTTTCGTCATGCGTATTCGGTCGCCGCTCAGCATACCTGCTCATCTAAGTTGGGATGCTTCCCCGGCGAAGGGCTGGTGGGTTTATCCTGTACCTTCTACTACAGGAAGCGTGTGGATAGAGAATACCTTGGGACGCCCGGGGCAGTTTGAGCTGTGGGATATGCAGGGGCGCCAAATAGGGACATGGACCTTGTCTGAAGGCAGGCATGAGCTTAGGCTGCCAGCGGGCGCATATCAGCTCATAGAGCGAAGCAGTCTGAGGGCACAGCGAGTGGTAATAGTGGAATAGAGTTTTTGAGGTGAGTGGGGCTGGTGGGCCCCAGTTGTGGGGGCCCCCCCCCAAGTGAGTTTATCCCCCGCCGCCCCCGCGAAAAATAACACCCCCCAACCCGGAACCCTATATACATTAACGC